>SLSQ01000184.1 GCA_007130355.1 Trueperaceae bacterium | reverse complement strand
CTGCGCGGGTCGATCTTCGGGTTGCCGGTGAACGGGAACGCGCTGGTGTCCTCGTTCCAGATCTCCATGATCAGCTCGTTGCTGTCGCGCATGGTGAAGTGCGCGCTGCGTTCGCGGACCTGGACGTCGGTGGCGACGCCGAGTCGCTCCCAGTCGGCCGCGACCAGCTGGGCCACGTCCGGCCACTCGCCGAAGGCGGGGACGACCGAGATCTCGACGCGGAGCGGGTTCCCGCTCGGGAGCGTACGCATACCGCCCGAGCCGCGCTCGAGACCGAGGTCGTCGAGCAGCTGCTCGGCGCGGTCCGGATCGAACTCGACGTTGTTGAAGGCGTACTCGTCGCCGGGGTAGTACGGGTGCCACGGCGCGGCGACCGGCTGGCGGGCTTCGCCGAGGCCGAGGAACGCCGACTCGCGGATCTCGTCCCGGTCGATGCCGATGGACAGCGCGGTGCGGAAGTCGCGCTCGCGCATCAGTTCGCCGAGCTCCTCGTCGATCGTGTAGTTCTGGTTGATCCAGACGGCGGCGTCGTTCCCGCCGAAGGTCGGCCAGGTGATGATCTCGTAGCCGGAGCGGTCGGCGTTGTCGATCAGCACCGGGTAGTTCGTCATCTGGATGTGACGGGCCTGGAAGTCGAACTCGCCGGCCACCGCCGCGAAGTTGAGCGCCTCGGCGTCCGCGAAGAACCGGAACTGCACGTCGTCGATGTACGGGAGCTGGTTCCCCTCCGTGTCGACGCCGATGTAGTACGGGTTCCGGCGGATCGTGAAGATCGAGTCGGAGACGGTGCTCTGGTGCGGAACCCAGGCGGCCATGGTGGGCCGGTCGGGGTTCTCGGTCGGGGTGGCGCGGGTCAGGAACAGCTGGGTCCAGTCGTTCAGACCGGCGTCGGCGACCAGCGCGTCGACGGCGTCTTCACCGGCGTGCTCGGGGTGGAACTGTTCCAGGTAGTGCCCGGGCAGGAACATCGCGAGCGTGCGGTCGGCGCCGTCCCGGAAGGTGAGCTCGGTCAGGAACAGGGTGTTCGGGTCCTGGAACTCGACCTGGAAGGTGTAGTCGTCCGGCGCGCTGACGACCGCGGCGCTGCCGTCCTCGTTCTGGAGCCAGCTCGGAACCGACGGCGTCAGGTCCTCGTTGCCGATGACGCTGTCGTACCAGAACATGATCGCGTCGGAGGTGAACGGGTGACCGTCCGACCACTTGGCGCCGGGGCGCAGGTGGAAGGTCCAGACGGTGAAGTCGTCGTTCGACTCCCAGTCGCGGACGATGTGGGGAACGATCTCGGCGCCCTCGCTGTCGAAGCGCACCAGGGCGTCGTAGACGACGCGGACGTAGTTGTTCGCGTCGGCGGGCCCGAGGAACGCGCGGCGCATGACGCCACCGTACTGCCCGACCTGGTCGACCGGCTCGATGACCAGCGGGTCGTCGGGGAGGCGCTCTTCGACCGGCGGGAGGTCGCCGGACGCCACCAGGTCGGCGAGCATCGGGGCCTCGTTGTAGGACTGCGCGAGCGCGGTGCCGAGCGCCAGGGCCGCGATCATCGCGACCAGGGCGGCGCCGAGCGTCCACGTGCGCGTCCGCTGTTGGGATTCGACCTTCACCATGCGTGCTCCTTTCGAACGGAAGCGGTTCGGTGCAACGGGGATCGCGCCGCCGCGACCGCGCACCGTGCGCGACGCGGACTACGAAACGACCTCCCGACGTACCCATCGGGGTTCCGCCGCGGTCGACGTGGAAGCGGGCCGGGGACCCGAGCGCCGACGTTAGCGATAACGGACTTCGAACGCTTCAGGTGTAGCACGCGCCGGATTCGGCGGTCAAGACGCCGTCCCGCCGCTCGACCCGACCGTGCGCCGACGACGCGCCGCCGCCGCGTCCGCGACGGTGTCCGCCGGGGCGCCGGGGGCGCGTGCGGCGACGTACGGTTATCGTTAACGCGACCGTAGCCGTACCCACCCCCGTACCGCACTCCCTCCGCTCGCCGGTCGAAGGCGCGCCCGCGCCGCGCCTCACGACGCGACGGTCCGACGCTCGATCCCCTCGTGCCACAGTTCGATCAGCAGCAACAGGTTCCGCGTGAGGTGGTACGGGTCCTTGACCGGTAGGCCCACCACCTTCGAGAGCGGCGCTCCGCTCCGGTCCCGGATCTGGATCCACTCGCCGACCGACCGGTCCGGATGCGGGAAGGTCGCGAAGGCGTAGGCGTGGGTCCGATCGTGGATCTCCCGGAACGCCGCCTCGCCGGTCGCTTCCGCGGCCAACGCCGCCGCGTAGAGCGTCTCCGAGTGCGGCCACCAGATCTTCGTGTCCCAGGTGTCGACGATCAACCGCTCGAACGGGCCGTCGGCCGGCCCCTGCGGCTCCGGACCGTCCGGGCCGGGCACCACGTAGCGGAACAGCCCGCCGTGCTCCGGATCCCAGCCCGCCTCGAACGAAGCGCGGATCACCCGGGACGCCGTGCGAACGGCGTCGTGGCGATCGTGCCGCAGCGCTTGCTCGAGCACGAACCACATCGACTCGATCGCGTGCCCGGGGGTGACGTGTCGCGTCAGCAGCGTCGACCCCGCCCCGAGCGGCTCGCCCTCGCGGGCCACCTCCTGGACCAGCCCGTCGGCGCGTACGAAGCCGTCCAGCACCGCGTCCATGTCGGCCAGTCCGTCGGCGGCCAGGGCCGCTTCGCGCGCGTGCCGGAACTGCGCGGCGGCCCGTTCGAGCTCCTGCGCCACGTTCAGGAGGATCATCGGCCAGGCGTGGGCGCGGTGCCCGGGCGGCAGCGGGTACGGCTCGCTCCGCACCGCGCCGCGCGCCAGGCGGTCGCGCAGTCGGTCGTAGGTCCGCAGCGCGGCGTCCAGGTACGACGCCTCGCCGCTCGCGCGCGCCACGCCCGCCAGGCCCAGGATCACGAAGCCGTCGGCGAAGAAGCTGAGATCGTGGCCCTTGCCGGGCAGGAACTCCTTCTTGGTACCGTCCTCGGCGAGCAGGTAGGCGACCGAGCCGTCCTCGAGGAAGGCGTGCTCGAGTAGGAAGTCCGCCGTCCGTCGGGCATGGTCGCGCAACGGTGCGGCGTCGAGCCGCAGCGCCCCTCGGTCGGCCATCCGCGCCGCGTGCGCCGCCGTCCACGCCCAGCGCGCCTGCGACCAGACGAACTTGTCGGTCGACGCCCGTTCGCCGGTCTCCTCGTCGATGCAGGTGAAGATCCCGCCCCGCTCCCGGTCGAGCGTCCGGTCGAGCCAGAAAGGAAGGACGACGTGCTCCAGGTGGTCGCGGTAGTCGCGAGCGAGGTCGGCGCGAGACGCGCCCTCGGCGTTCATCGGCGCTCCAACGTCGCGCCGGAGCGCGGAGGGCGCGGGCCGGCGACGGCCGGCGCCGACGTGGGGACGGAACGGAGATCGGTCGGGGGTTCGGGCATCGGTCGCGACATGGCCGCCATCATGCGACGTCGGGCCCCGTGCGCGCCAGGGGTGCCGACGCCGCCCGCAGGAGGGACGCGATGATCTGGACGATGCGCTGGTACGGATCCGAGGACCCGGTGGATCTCGCCGCCCTGCGGCAGGTGCCCGGCCTGGACGGGATCGTCACCGCCCTGCACGACCTTCCCGCCGGCGTGCCGTGGACGCCCGAGGCGATCCAGGCACGACAGGAGGCGTTGGCAGAGCACGGCTTCGACTGGACGGTCGCCGAGAGCGTGCCGGTGAGCGAGGCGATCAAGACCGACGGTCCGGACCGGGACGCGCACGTCGCCGCATGGGCCGAGTCGGTCCGCAACCTGGGCGCGGCGGGGGTCCGGACCGTCTGCTACAACTTCATGCCGGTCTTCGATTGGATGCGGACCGACTTCGCGATGCCGCTCGGGGACGGGTCGAACGCGATGGCCTACGCCGAAGCGGACCTGGAACGCTTCGATCTGTCGCAGGGGATGGAGCGGCTGGCCGCCTGGTCGCACGGCTATTCCGGCGAGGAGCTGCGCGCCGCCTTCGCTCGCTATGACGCCATCGACGAACGCCGCCTGCACGAGCACCTCGCCGCCTTCCTGCGCGACGTGGCGCCCGTGGCCGAAGCGGCGGGCGTGCGCCTGGCGATCCATCCGGACGACCCGCCCTGGTCGATCTTCGGACTGCCGCGGATCGTCAAGGACGGGAACGATCTCGAGCGGATCGTCGCCGCCCACCCGTCCCCCGCCCACGGACTGACGTTCTGCACCGGGGCGCTCGGCGCGAACCCCGAGAACGACCTCTCTGCCTTGGCCGAGCGCTTCGCCGACCGGGTCGCCTTCGTGCACGCGCGGAACGTGCGGCGCACCGGACCGCGCGACTTCCACGAGGTGGCGCACCACCGGAGCGCGGGCGACGTCGACCTGCACGGGGTCGTGCGCGCGTTCGCGGCGGCCGGCGTCGCCGTCCCGCTCCGCCCCGACCACGGTCGGATGCTCTGGGGCGAGACCGGCATCCCCGGCTACGGGCTCTACGACCGCGCGATCGGCCTCGCCTACCTGCAAGGCCTCCACGAGGCGCTCGCGACCGACGGCCGATGAACGACGGGGCGCGCACGGGCGGAGGCGACGCGCCGCCCGTGCGCGCCGCGCCACGAAGGCCCTCTTCCCTTCCGGCCGTTCCTTCCGTATGATCGCCGTTATCGTTAACTCGGAGCGCGTCCCGGTCCCTGCACCGGGGCGGTACCGACGGGGAGAGGAGCACCGGTGCGCAACGTGAGCGGCTCGGACGACCCGGCGCACGGCGCCGACGTCAAGGTCACGTTGGCGGACGTGGCCCGCCGCGCGGGCGTGTCGATCATGACCGTGTCGCGCGTCGTGAACGATCGTCCCGGCGTCGGCGAAGCGACCCGCGCCCGTGTACGCTCGGCGATCGCACAACTGGGCTACCGGCCGAACATCGTCGCGCGCGGGCTCAAGGCCCGCCGCTCCCGCACCATCGGCCTGCTCGTGCCCGACGTCACCAACCCGTACTTTCCCGACATCGTGCGCGGGGCCGAGGACGTCGCGATCCGACACGGCTTCACGCTCCTGCTCACGAACGTCATCGAGGACGTCGACCGCGAAGCATCCGCCCTGCTCGCCTTCGAGGACCGCCGCGTCGACGGCGTGATCGCGGCCAGCCCCCGACTGGACGACGAACGGCTGCTTCCGCTGCTCGCCCGGCACGCCGCCGCGGTGATCGTGAACCGGCGCTCCGACCCGGACGTAGCCGGTTCGGTCCGCATCGACCACGAGCACGGCGCGCGCATGGCGATCCGCCACCTGGCCGAAGCGGGCCGACGCGAGATCGCGGTGCTGGCCGGCCCGGCCTACTCGCACGCCGGACGGGAACGGCTGCTGGGCGCGGACCGCGAAACGCGCGAGCGCGGTCTTCTCCTGCACGAGCACCGGATCGTGCCCGGACCGCCCGACGTCGACGGCGGCGCCCGGGCGGCGCACGCGCTGTTGGCGCACGACCCGGAGATCGACGGGCTCCTCTGCTTCAACGACCTGGTGGCCGCCGGGGCGCTGCAGGCCGCGACCGAGCTCGGGCTCTCCGTCCCGCGGGACCTGTCGGTGATCGGCTACGACGACATCCTCTTCGCCCGCATGTTCACGCCCGCCCTCTCCACGATCCGAGCGCCCACCTACGACCTCGGTCGCCACGCCGCGACGATGCTGCTCGACCGCATGCGCGGCGAGGGGCGCGGGGTCGACATCGTGCTGCAGCCGGAACTGATCGTGCGCGGCAGCACCGTGCCGGCCCCGCCGCCGGAGGCCCACGCCGCCGACCGAACTCGGAAAGGGGTCCCCCGATGACCGATCGACCCAGACACGACGACCTCGAGGTGCGCGCCAAGGCGCTCGCGCCCGACATGCGACCGGGCAGCCTGCGTACCAGCGGCGGCGCCGCCGTCTGGCTCGAGGCCGCCCCCGCCGCCCCGCACCGACGCCGCATCGGCCTGCTCGCGCCGCACGACCACGCCTCGATCCGAGCGTTCGACGGCGAGCGTTCCGACGTCGGCCGCACCCTCAGCGTCGTCTACGGCCCGCTCTCGCCCGACAACGCCGCCGCCCTGCGCGACCTGCTGCCCGACCTGCGCCCCCGTCCGCTCGGCCTCGCCACCAGCGCCGGCTTCGGCGACCGGCTCGGCCTGGCGACGCCGGGGCACGTCGCGGGCCTCCGGCGCGCCGGCGCCGCCGACACGATCCGGCCGATCTTCGCGCAGCAGTCGATCCGCGAGATGACGCGGACCGGCCGCACGCCGCGCCAGGTGATGGACGACGCCACCTTCGGCGCCTTCGAGGCCGGCTGGACCGGCGAGGTCGGCGCCGACGCCGACCACCTCAAGACCGAGGAGGACGTCCACCGGACGCTCGAGGCCGGCTTCGCGTTCTTCACGATCGATCCCGGCGACCACGTCGACGACGAGGCGTCCGAGGCGGAGGGCGACGCGCTCCGCACCAAGATCGAGGCGCTCCCGTGGGACCAGCTCGAGGACCGCTGGGAGGACCTACGCGGCCGCTGGCTCGGCACCCGACTCGATGCCGACGGGCTTCCCCTGAGCCTGGACGAGACCGCCCTGGCCCGCGCCGCCGCAAAGTACGGCGCCGCCCTGGCCCAGGCCGCCCGGCTGCACCGGACGCTGGCCGCCTCCGGCCGACCGTTCGAGATCGAGTTCTCGGTCGACGAGACCGCCACCCCCACCACCCCCGAGGAACACGCCTTCATCGCCCGCGAGCTCGCGCGGCTCGGCGTACCGGTCGTCTCGCTCGCACCCCGCTTCGTGGGCCGCTTCGAGAAGGGCGTCGATTACCGCGGCGACCTCGACGAGCTGAAGGGGACGCTCGACGCCCACGCCCGCATCGCGCGCGCCTTCGGCCCGTACAAGCTGTCGCTGCACAGCGGCAGCGACAAGTTCTCCGTCTACCCGCTCATCGCCGAAGCGACCCGCGGTCGGGTGCACCTCAAGACCGCCGGAACCTCCTACCTCGAAGCGCTCCGCGTCGCCGCGGTGCACGCGCCCGACCTGTTCCGCAAGATCCTGCGGATCGGGCACAAGCGGTTCGAGACCGACCGCGCCAGCTACCTGATCGGCGCGCGCCTCGAGTCGGTGCCGGGCCCCCGCTCCCTCGCGGACGAGGCGCTGCCCGGGCTGCTCGACGACGACGACGCCCGACAGGTGCTCCACGTCACCTTCGGCAGCGCGCTCGACGCGCACGGCGGCGACCTGCTCGAGCTGCTGCAACGCCGCCGCACCGCCCACGAGGACGCCCTCGCCCGCCACTTCGAACGACACCTGGCGCCGTTCGTCCCGTACGCGCACGTCGAAGGAGCGACCCCATGACCGCGACCCTGACCCGCCCCGCCGTCCGCATCGCCCTGGGTACCGGCGCCGCCCTGGCCGCCGGCCTGGCGCTCCCCTACCTGGTCCACCTGTTCCCGCTCGAGGCCGGACCGCCCGCCGGCGCGCGCCTGCTGCCGATCTTCGTGGCGGTCGTGTTCATCGCCCTGCGCATGGGCGCCGCCCCGGTCCTCGGGGTCGCGCTGGCCCAGCCGCTCCTGAACCGCGCCCTGACCGGCATGCCGGAGGGCGCCATGGTCTGGACCCTGACGGCCGAGCTGGTCCTGGTGGGCGCCGCGCTGCTGGCGCTGCGCCGCGTCGCGCCGCGCGTAGCGCCGTTCGCGGCGGCGCCCGCCTACCTGCTCGCGGCCGCGATCGTGAGCTTCGTCGCCGCCGGACAGGCCCCGCTCGCCACCTGGGCGTTCGCGTTCACGGTCCAGCTTCCGGGCCTCGCGCTGCTCGCGGCGACCGGGTTGGCGGCCGGCTACGGATTCCGCGGGCGCGACCGCCCGTCCGGTCGCGGCCGGAACGGAACCTGATGCCGCGCGTCTCCGCCGTCGCGGAACCGGGCGCGACCCTGCCGCACGCCCGGACGCACGCCGCGCTGCAGGAGGCGTTCGCCGGTCGACACGCCGGCGAACGCGTGGTGGTGCTGATCCCCGACCGGACCCGCAGCCTGCCGCTGCCGTCGCTGTTCCGCTCGATGGTCGAGGCGCTCGCCGAGGCGGAGTCGGTCACCTTCCTGGTCGCCCTAGGCACGCACCCGCCGCTGCCCGAGTCGGAGCTGAACGCGCTCGTCGGCGTCTCGCCCGAGGAGCGGAGCGGCCGCTTCGGCCACGTCCGCCTGATCAACCACGGCTGGCAGGACCCGGACCGCCTGGTCTCCCTCGGTACCCTGCCGCAGGCGCGGATCCGCGAGTTCGCCGGAGCGCGCTGGCACCCCACCCTCGGCGGCGACGTCGACGTACGGATCGCGCGCGAGGTCGTGGACGCCGACCACGCGATCGTGCTGGGCCCGACCTTCCCGCACGAGGTGGTCGGCTACTCCGGCGGCGCGAAGTACTTCTTCCCCGGCGTCAGCGACGGCGACATGATCAACGTCACCCACTGGCTCAGCGCCCTGGCCGGCGTGCGCCGCACCATCGGCGAGCCGGACACGCCGGTCCGGACCATGCTGCACGCGGCGGCCGAGCTGATCCCGACGCCCACCACGCTGGCGGCGCTGGTGGTCGAAGGGGACGAGGCGGCCGGACTGTTCGTCGGCGACCTGGAGGAGGCGTGGCACGCCGCCGTGGAGGAGTCGTCGCGCCGGCACGTGCGCTGGGTCGATCGGCCGTTCGAGCGCGTCCTCAGCGTCGCGCCGCCGATGTACGACGAGCTGTGGACCGCAGGCAAGGCGATGTACAAGCTCGAACCGGCGCTCGCCGCCGGCGCCGAGCTGATCATCTACGCGCCCCACCTGAGCGAGATCAGCCGCGTGCACGGACGCTGGATCCACGAGATCGGCTACCACGTGCTGCCGTACTTCCTGGAACAGTGGGACCGCTTCGCCCACGTCCCGCTCGGCGTGCTGGCGCACTCGGCCCACGTGCGTGGCGACGGCGCCTTCGAGGACGGGGTCGAGCGCCCTCGGGTCCGCGTCACCCTGGCGAGCCGCGTGCCCGAGGAGACCTGCGCGGCCCTCGCCCTCGGCTACGCCGACCCGGACCGGATCGATCCGCGCGACTTCCAGGGGCGCGAGGAGGAGGGGATCCTGTTCGTCCCCAAGGCGGGCGAGATCCTCTACAAGACGAAGGAACCGGTGCCGTGAACGACGGCGCCCGCCACGGAGCGGAGGACGACCTGCGGCGCGACGCGCGGGACGACCGCACCGACCTGCCGTTCGACCGGATCGTCGAACGGATCCGGAGCGCCGACCTGCCCCCACGGAGCGAGGTCGACGCGGTGGTCGCGATCGCTCGGGGCGGCACCGTGCCGGGCGCCCTGATCGCCTACCGGCTCGAACGTCCGCTGCGACTGTTGCGGCTCGCCTTCCGCAACGATGCGAACGTGCCCGCCCGCGCGGCGCCCGAGCCGCTCGGAGCGGTCCCCGACGTACGCGGCCTCCGCATCGTGCTCGTCGACGACGTCACCGTCAGCGGCGCCACCCTGCGCGCCGCCGCGGACCGCCTCGACGCGTCGAGCACGACCACCGTCGCCTTCAAGGGCCGCGCCGAGGCGGCCGACGTGGTGCTGTTCCCCGACGTGCCCCGCTGCGTCCGCTGGCCCTGGTTCGAGGACGTGCCGCCCGCGCCGAGGCCGAGCGACCCGCCGCGGGCGGTGATCGTGGCCGGCGTCTCCGGCAGCGGCAAGAGCACCGTCGGAGCGCTGCTGGCCGATCGGCTCGACTGGCCGTACGTCGAGGCCGACGACCACCATCCCGCTGCGAACAAGGCCAAGATGGCGCGCGGCGAGGCGCTGGACGACGCCGATCGTGCGCCGTGGCTCGCCTCGTTGCGGGCGGAGCTGGACCGGCATCTCGACGCCGGTTCGAACGTGGTGATCTCGTGCAGCGCGCTCAAGGCCGCCTATCGGCGGGTGCTGACCGACGGCCGGCCGGAGGCGGCGCTGGTCCTGCTGCACGGACCGCCGCGCCTAATCGCCGAACGCCTTCGCGAACGCGAGGATCACTTCTTCGACCCGAAGCTGCTGGCCAGTCAGGTGGCGACGCTGGAGCTCCCCGGGCCGGGCGAATCCGCCTTCGTGATCGGCATCGAACCGGACCCCGAACGCATCGCCGAGCGGATCGTGCGGGATCTTCGCCTGCGCCCGATCGACACCGGTACGGACGCCGGCGCCCGCGACGCCGGTCCCCGCGCCGACGCGCGCCCCGCTCGCGCCGAACCTGGAGGTACCGAATGACCGCACGCCGCTGGACCCTGGACGACGACCGCTGCTTCTCGCCCGAACCGCGCGTCCGCGACCGCGCCCGCGCGCTGTACGCGGAGGTGCGCGACCTGCCGCTCGTCTGCCCGCACGGGCACGTCGCGCCGGCCCTGCTCGCCGATCCGGACGCGCGCTTCCCGAACCCGGCCGACCTGCTGATCAAGCCCGACCACTACGTGTTCCGGATGCTCTACTCGCAGGGGGTGCCGATGGAGGCCCTCGGCGTCCCGACGCGCGACGGAACCGAGGTCGAGTCCGACCCCCGCGCCATCTGGCGCACCTTCTGCGCCCACTTCCACCTGTTCCGCGGCACGCCGACCGGCCTCTGGCTCAAGGCGGAGCTGATCGAGCTGTTCGGGGTCGAGGAGGTGCCGTCCGAGGCGACGGCCGACCGGATCTACGACCGGATCCAGGAGCGGCTGGACGCGCCGGAGTTCCGCCCGCGCGCGCTGTTCGAGCGGTTCGGGATCGAGACGCTCGCGACCACCGATCAGGCCGGCGACGACCTCGCCCCGCACGCGGCGATGCGCGAGGCCGGCCTGCCGGTCGTGCCGACCTTCCGGCCGGACGGCGTGCTGCACCTGGCGAGCGAGGATTGGCGCGCCCAGCTCGACGCGCTCGAGGCCCGCTCCGACGTCCAGATCACCGGCCTCGACGCGCTCTTCGAGGCGCTCGCGCGGCGGCGCGCGACGTTCCGGGAGCTGGGCGCGACCGCCACCGACCACGCCTCGCTGACGCCGGAGATCGAGCCGCTCCCCACGCACGAAGCGGAGGCCCTGCTCCAGAAGGCGCTCTCCGGCGGCGCGCCGACCCCGGAGGAGGACCACCGCTTCCACGCGCACGCCCTGCTGCGGATGGCGGAGATGGCGCGCGAGGACGGCATGACGATGCAGATCCACGTCGGCAGCTTCCGCAACCACCACCGGCGGATCCACCGGCGCTTCGGGCTCGACAAGGGCGCCGACATGCCGATCGCGGTCGACTGGACCCGCGGACTGCGCACCCTCCTCAACGAGCACGGCCACGATCCCGACTTCCGCCTCGTGCTGTTCACGCTCGACGAGGCGACCTACGCCCGCGAGCTGGCGCCGCTGGCGGGGCACTACCCGGCGCTGCGGCTGGGGGCGCCGTGGTGGTTCTTCGACTCGGTGCTCGGCATGGACCGCTACCTCGACCGCGTCACCGAGACCGCCGGCATCTACAACCTGGCCGGCTTCAACGACGACACCCGCGCCTTCCCGAGCATCCCCACCCGCCACGACGTGTGGCGGCGCACCGCGTGCGACTGGCTCGCCCGGACGATCGAGCGCGGCCTGATCGATGCGGAGGACGGTCCGGAGATGGCGCGCTGGCTGGCGTACGACGCGGCCAAGGCCGCCTACCGCGTGTGATCGACCTTCACACGCACCACTGGCGCTGCGGGCACGCGCGCGGCGAGCTCGAGGCGTACGTCGACGCCGCGCTCGCCCGCGGCCTGCGCACGATCGGCCTGTCCGACCACGCGCCCCGCTTCGACCTGCTCGACGACGCGCCGGCCCCCGGCATGCACATGCCGGCCTCCGACTGGGAGGGGTACCTGCAGGAGGCGTCGCGGCTGCGCGACGCCTTCGCGGACCGGATCGCGGTGCGCGTCGGCGTCGAGGCCGACCAGCTCGCCGACGGCTCGGAACGGTACCGCCGGGCGCTCGACGACGGGCGCCTCGACTACGCGATCGGCTCGGTGCACTACGTGGACGGCGTGCACGTCTACGACCGGAGCAAGTACGCAGGTGGCCTCGAACCGGAAGAGGCCCACGCCGCCTACTACCTCGAGGTCGCGCGGGCGGCCGACTCCGGACTGTTCGACCTGCTCGGGCACGTCGACGCCGTCCAGGTGGTCGGTCCCACCCCGCGCACGGAACCGGAGGGGGCGATCCGGACCATGATCGCCGCGATCGCGGACGCCGACGTCGCCGTCGAGATCAACACCTCGGGCGTGCACAAGCGCGGCGCCCCGTTCCCGAACGCCGACCTGCTGCAGCGCCTGGTCCGCGCCGAAGTGCCGCTCGCCCTCGGGTCCGACGCGCACGATCCGCACCGGGTCGGCGACGGGTTCGACGCCGTCATCCGCGATCTCGCCGCGGCGGGGGTCCGGAGCGTCGTCGACGTGCGTCGGCGGGAACGGATCCCGGTGCCGCTCGAGGAGCTCGTCGGGACGCGTTCCCGCGGTCGGTCGCCGACCGGCCGTTGACAGGCGGAGCCGGCGACCGCTAGCATCGAATCGATTCGACAAGCCGCCGCCGTTCGACCTTCGTGCACATTTTCTTGTCAGGCACGCGATCGAACCGGTTCGATTCGGAAAGGGACGTCCGCCCGTGCGCACGATCCGCGACATCGCCGAACGCGCCAAGGTATCGGTCTCGACCGTCAGCCTCGCCCTGAACGGGGACGCCCGCGTCCGCGCCGCCACCCGCGACCGCATCCTCGCCGTCGCCCGCGAGCTGAACTACCGGCCCAACCGCGCCGCGCGCAGCCTCTCCAGCGGCAAGGCGTGGACGCTCGACGTGATCAACCCCGCCATCGACGCGTCGCTCAGCAGCTCGTTCAACACCCGCTTCCTGCACGGCATCCACGACACCGCCCGCGCCGCCTCCTACGGCGTCTCGCTGCAGATCGTCGACGACGAGGCGGACGCGGTCCGGGTCGTACGCCACCTGATGCTCGAGCGCGCCACCGACGGCCTGATCCTGATGAACCCGTCCGAGGACCGGGCGCTGGTCGACCACCTCGCCAGCGCCCGGTTCCCCTTCGTCGTGCTCGGCCGCGTCGACCGTCCGAACGTCCCGAGCGTGGACAACGACAACGTCGCCGTCGGTGAGGACGCCACCGCCGCCCTGCTCGAACGCGGACTCGACCCGATCCTGTTCCTCACCGGCCCGGAACGCAGCACCATGACCGCCGACCGGACCGAGGGGCACCTCCGCGCCCTGCGCGCACGACGTCCCGACGCCCGTCCGCTGGTCCGCGCGACCGACGGCACCGCGGCCGCCGCCCGCCGCGCCGTGCGCGACGCGCTGGACGAGGGGACCCCGTTCCATTCGGTCCTGGCGCTGCACGACGGGATGGCGGTCGGGGCGCTGCGCGGCGTCCGCGACGGCGGTCGCGTCGTCCCGGACGACGTCGCGGTGATGGGCATGAACAACGACGACCTGACCGAGTTCACCGATCCGGCGCTCAGTTCGGTCGAACTGCACGCCTACGAGCTGGGACGCCACGCCGCCGACGCCGTCCTGACCTCCATCGACGAGGGCGCCCCCGAACCGAGCCGCACGCTGGTCGGTCACGAGCTGATCTTCCGGGAGTCCGCATGAAGCCACGCCCCTACACCGCCTACGTCGTGCCCCACACCCACTGGGACCGCGAGTGGTACGAGCCGTTCGAAACGTTCCGCGCCCGTCTGGTGCAGGTGATCGACGCCGTTCTGGAACGGTTCCGCGACGACCCGGAGTACCGCTCGTTCAGCCTGGACGGCCAGACGATCGTGCTGCGCGACTACCTGACCGTCCGCCCCGAGATGGAGGAGGAGCTGCGACGCCGGATCGCGGAGGGACGGATCCGGATCGGGCCGTGGTACGTCCTGGCCGACGAGTTCCTGGTCAGCCCCGAGGCGCTCGTGCGCAACCTCGAACTCGGCGCGCGCGACGGCGCCCGCTTCGGGGACCGCCTACCGGTGCTCTATACGCCCGATTCGTTCGGTCACGTCTCGACCCTGCCGACGCTCGCGGCCGGCTTCGGGCTCGATTCGATCGTCTTCGAACGGGGGGTCGGCGACGAAGGCGAACGTCTGCGCGGCGAGTTCACGTGGGAGGACCCCTCCGGCGAGCACGAACTGTTCACCGCCCACCTGCTCACCACCTACTCCTCCGCCGCCGCGATCGGCCACGCCGACTGGGAACTGCGCGACGCCTACGACCCCGAGCGCGCCCGCGTCCACGCCCGCGCCGCCCTCTACGGTGCCGGGCCCGACACCGACCTCTCGCTGCTGCCCGAGTGGTTCGCCGACTCGCTCCGCCGCATCGAGGGAGGCCAGGTCGCCTACGCCACCGGCGAGGCGCTGCTGCTGCTCAACGGGTCCGACCACCTGTTCCCGCAACGCAACCTGCCGCAGGTCGTGCGCGAGCTGAACGAGGCGTTCCCCGACGTGGCCTTCGAGCACGGCGACGTCGCCGACTACGTGACGCACGCGCGCCGCAGCGCCGGCCCGCTCGAACGCCACCGCGGCGAGTTCCGCGGCAGCCGCTACCACCACGTCCTGAGCGGGGTGCTGTCGGCCCGCACCTACCTGAAGCAGGCGAACGACGCCGCCCAGACCCGGCTCGAGAAGCGCACCGAGCCGCTCGCCGCCCTCGCCTGGCTGCACGGCGCTCCGTACCCGCGCGCGACGATCCTTCACGCCTGGGCGACCCTGCTCGAGAACCACCCCCACGACTCGATCTGCGGCTGTTCGGTCGACGCCGTCCACGACGCGATGATCACGCGATTCGAAGCGGTGCACCACCTGGCGGAACCGATCGAACGCGAAGCCCGCGCGCACGTCCTGGGCCACCTGGGAGGCGACCCGCGGCACGAACCGCGCATCGCTCCGGAGCGGGCCTCCGCCCACGCGATCGCCGTGCTGAACCCGCACCCGTTCCCCGCCACGCGGCGCGTCGAGGCGACGCTCCGCTTCGTCGGGGCCGAGGTCGGCGAGATCCGACCGGTCGACGCCTCCGGCGCGTCGCTGCCCGTCGTCACGGACGAGGTGGTGCGGTTCGACGACGGACGCAGCGACCGCCGCGTCACCGACCGCCGCCTCGCCTTCGTGGCCGAGCTGCCCCCGTTCGGCGTCGCCACCTACCCGCTGCGCGCCGAAGGCGACGACGGCGCCACGGACGCGCGCCCGGACGGCGCCGGCCCGGTGCCCGCGGTGCACGCCGAACGTCGCTCCGACGGCTCGGTCGCCGTACGCAACGACCGGATCGCCCTCGAGGTGGCCGCCGACGGCAGCGTCTCCCTCGCCGACCGCCTGCGCGAGCGCACGCTCCCGCTCCGACTGCGGCTGCTGGACGAGGCGGACGCCGGCGACTCGTACGACTTCTCGCCCTTGCCGGAACCGCCGGTCACGTTCGACCGCCCGGACGGTCCCCCCGACCTCGTCGCGGCCGATCCGCTCCGGGCCGAGGTGCGCCTCCGCTACCGCGGCGCCCTCCCCGCCCGGGTCGCCGACACCCGCGACGCGCGCGAGGGTTCGGTGCCGTTCGAGGCCGACCTGATCCTCGCCGTCGAGGCGGGACGCCCTTCGCTCGACCTGACCATCGACCTCGACCACCGCGCCGAGGACCACCGCCTGCGGCTGGTGGTCGCGACCGGTCTCCGGACCGACCACGTGCACGCCGAAGGCCACTTCGACGTGGTGCGGACGTCGGTCGATCCGCCCGCCGGCCGCGACTGGTTCCAGAAGCCGCAACCCACCCGGCCGCAGCGACGCTTCGCGCTCGCGAACGACGGCGCCCACGCCGTGGCGGTGCTGAACCGCGGCCTGCCCGAGGTCGAACCGATCCGCCGCGACGACGGCACGATCGACCTCGCCGTCACCCTGCTGCGCGCCTTCGGCTGGCTCTCGCGCGACGACCTGACCTCCCGGCCGCAAGGCGCCGGCCCCCCGCTGCCGACGCCCGGCGGCCAGGTCCCCGGCCCCCACCGCTTCCGCCTCGCGGTCGCGCTCCTCCCCGGGGACGACCCGCTGCCGGAGCTGGTGCGCGAGGCCGATCTGTTCGCGGCCCCGCCCGAGGCGCACGTCGTGGGCGGGCCTACCGGCACCGTCCACGGCACGCGCGACGGGCACGCGCCCGAACGCGCCACCGCCCGTTCGTTCCTGAGCGTGCCCGAGCCTCTGATCCTCACGGCCTTCACGCGGACCCGCGACCGTGGCTCGGTCCTCTTCCGCGTCGGCAATCCGTCCGACGCCGCGGTCGTCGGCGACGTCCTCCTCGGACTCTCCGTCCGGTCCGCGCACCGGGTGCGCCTGGACGGGACGCGGATCGAACCGACCGACCTCCGCGACGGTCGGCTTCGCATCTCGGTCCCGCCGAAGGCCGTCCGCAGCTACGAGCTCGTGCCTTCAGAGGAGGTGATCACCGCCGACGACCCCTGACCCCCGCACGCAGGCCGCACGAAACCCCCACACGACCCGCTCTTGGAGGTATCGCATGAACGCACGCATGGCCAAATGGTTCGGCGCGCTCGCCGTCCTCTCCTTCGCCGCCGCTCCCGTCTTCGCGCAGGGCTCGCTCAGCGTGATCTGCCGCTGCGTCGAGGGGGGCGTCAACGCCGAAATGGTGCAGTGGCTCAAGGACGACGTCTTCCCCGCCTTCGAAGCCCACAAGGCGGAGCAGGGCGAGACCGTCACGCTCGAACTCGTCGAGTTCGGCGGCTCGGACGAGGCGCTCCAGCAGCAGTACGCGCTCGACCTCAGCGTCGGCACGGGGCCGGACGTTCTCGCCTTCGACGGCTTCTGGACGCCCGACTTCGTCGAAGCCGGCTACATCCAGCCGCTCGACCAGGTCGCCGGCGACGTCGTCTGGGCGTGGGACGGCTGGGACCACATCTCCGAAGGTCTTCGCGAGCTGATCGGCTTCCAGGGCGAGGTCTACGGCCTGGGTACGGGCACCGACGTGCGGATGATCTTCTACCGCAAGGACCTGCTCGAAGAGGCCGGCCTCGAGGTGCCGTGGCAGCCCGAGTCGTGGGAGGAACTGCTCGCGGACGCGCGCCAGGTGCGCGACGCCCTCGACATCGCGCCGCTGCAGCTGAACGCCGGCACCGCCATGGGCGAAGCGACCACGATGCAGGGCTGGTTCATGGCGCTGCTCGGCACCGGCGTCCACATGTACGACTTCGACGAAGGCGTCTGGATCGGGGAGCACCCCGGCATCCTGCAGGCGCTCGAGCTGTACGACACCGTCTACAACGAAGAGGGTCTCGGCGACGAGCGGATGCAGCTCGTGTCGCAGGGCCGCGACCAGAGCTTCGGCTCGTTCCGCGACGGAGAGACCGCCATGCTCGTCGAAGGCGACTGGTTCTGGCGCTCGGTGATGGCGCCCGGCTCCGAGTGGGAGCCCGCCGCCGGCCGCGACGAGGTGGTCGGTTGGGCCAAGATGCCGGCCGTCGAACCCGGCGCCGGCTACGCGGGCCACGACTTCGTGTCGATCTCGGGCGGGACCGGCTTCGCCCTGAACCCGAACACCGCCGACGGCGAGCTCGCCTGGGAGCTGCTGAGCTTCATGTTCAGCTACGACATGCAGATGGCGTACCAGGAGATCCAGCCGCGCATCCGGATCCGCGACGACGTTCCGGTCACCGGCGATCCGGAGATGAGCCGCATGGCCGAGGAGCTGCTCGCGGTCTCGACCGTCCGGCCGCAGCTGCCCGCCTACGCCCGAATCAGCGAAGCGGCGCAGCGCATGACCGAACGGGTCGTCTCCGGCGAGATGTCGCCGCAGGAGGCGATGGAGGCGTACGCCGACACGCTCGAGTCGATCGTCGGCGCCGACAACGTGGTGCGGGCCGACTGACGCACCGTCGCACGTCGCGGGAAGGGGCCGACGCGCCCCTTCCCGCCCCCGCCGACGCGCGCGGCCGTACCGTGCCGCGCCCCCACGATCCCCCGCCCGAAGGGAGGCGTGCGTGCCCTCCACGCACCAGGACAGCACCATCCTCACGCGACGCACCGGCCTGACGCTGTTGGCCCCCACCTTCGCGTTCATCGGGCTCTTCCTGCTGTTCCCGTTCGTCTGGGTCGTCGCGATCTCGTTCACCGACCGGACGCTGCTGGGCGCCGCCGCCGCCGACCCGCAGTTCATCGGCCTCGACAACTTCCGACAGCTATTTGACTTCGACAGTTGGATGCGCTCCGGCGAGTTCGGACGCTCCCTGGTCCTGACCGTCTATTTCGTCATCGCCTCGCTGATCGGCCAGGTGTTCCTCGGCCTCGGCATCGCCCTCGCCTTCCACCGGCGCAAGGGCTTCCTGCGCGAGACGATCTTCACGCTGGTCACCCTCGCCTGGATCCTGCCGGAGGCCGCGATCGCCTTCACCTGGACCTCGTTCCTCGATCCGAACGGCACCCTGAACACCGCGCTGGGAGCGGTCGGCCTGACCCGGCCCGACTGGCTGCTGGACGCGCCGATGGCGTCGATCGTGATGTTCAACGTCTGGCGCGGCACCGCCTTCAGCATGCTGCTCTTCTCCGCCGCGCTCGGAAACGTGCGGCCGTCGTACCTCGAGACCGCCGACGTGCTGGGCGCCAACGCCTGGCAACGGTTCCGCGACGTGCTCCTGCCGATGATCAAGGCACAGCTCGCGACCGCCCTGATCCTGGTCACGCTGTGGACGTTCAACGTGTTCACGCCGTTCCTGCTCACGCAGGGCGGCCCGGCGTTCCAGACCGACATCATGGCGATCCACACCTACCGGATCGCGTTCCGGTACTTCGAGTTCGGCCAGGGCAGCGCGATCGCCGTGATCGTGATGCTGATCAACTTCGTGCTGGCCGGCGTCTACCTGTTCGCCCTCAAGCGAGGGGAGGGAGCCCGGTGAACCTGGTCCGCTTCGTCCTCGCCCGCGTCGGCTTCTCCGCCTTCGTGGCCGTCATCGCCGCCGCCTTCGCGCTGCCGCTCCTGTGGCTGATCCTCGCGCCGTTCCACGACCAGGCGACCCTGTCGGTGTCGCTCCCGACGAACCCCACCCTCGACAACTTCCGGGCGGTGTTCGACAACCAGTTCGCCGTGCGGGCCCTGTTCGTGAACAGCATGATCCAGGCGGCCGGCGCCATGGTGCTCACCACGCTCGTGGCCACCCTGGGCGCCTACGCCCTGGCCCGGATCCACCTGCCCGGTCGCGACGTGTTCGTGTACGTGCTGATCCTGTTCAGTTCGGTCGTGACCGGCTCGGCCGCGATGGTGCCGGTGTTCCTGCTGATCTTCCGCATGGGCCTGATCGACCAGCACCTGGGCGTGATCCTGGTGTTCACCGGCGGCCTGCTGCCGGTCGCGCTGTTCATCATGCGCGACTTCATGCAGAGCATCCCCCGCAGCTACGAAGAATCGGCGCTGGTGAACGGCGCGAACCAGTGGCAGATGCTGCGCGACGTGGTGCTGCCGATGACGCGCAGCGGCATGATGGTGATCGGCATCTGGGCGTTCGTGAACGTCTGGGGCTCGTTCCTGATCCCGTTCATCCTGCTCCGCAGTCCGGACAAGATGCCGGCGGCGACCGCCACCTACTCGTTCTATACCGAGGCCGGCACGCCGGTCATCACGCTCATCTCGGCCTACGCGCTGCTGTACGTGATCCCTGTCCTCGTCCTCTACCTGTTCGTCAACTGGAAGTACGGCTTCCAGTTCTTCGGCGGCATCAAGTCCTGACGGGAGTCCCATGGCGAACGTCCGTTTCGAATCGGTCACCAAGCGCTTCGGCGACGTCGCGGCGGTCGACGCCGTCGACCTCGACGTGCACGACGGCGAGTTCGTGTGCCTGCTCGGCCCCTCCGGCTGCGGCAAGACCACCACCCTGCGCCTGATCGCCGGCCTCGAGACCGCCACCGGCGGCACCATCCGCATCGGCGACCAGGACGTCACCCGCGTCGGCCCCAAGGACCGCGACGTGGGCATGGTGTTCCAGGACTACGCGCTCTACCCGCACATGACGCTGCTCGAGAACATCGCCTACCCGCTCAAGGTACGCGGCGCCAAACTCGCCGCCCGCAGCGAGCGGACCCGCGAAGTGGCCCGCAACCTGCAGATCGAGCACCTGCTCGACCGTATGCCCGGCCAGATCTCGGGCGGCCAGCAGCAGCGCACCTCGGTCGCACGGGCAGTGGTGCACAAGCCGCGCGTGTTCCTCTTCGACGAGCCCCTCTCCAACCTCGACGCCAAGCTGCGGCTCGAGGCCCGCGCCTTCCTCAAGCGCCTGCAGCGGGAGCTGGGCGTCACCGCCGTCTACGTCACGCACGACCAGGCCGAAGCGATGGCGCTGGCCGACCGGATCGCGGTGATGGACCAGGGCGCGATCGTGCAGATCGGCCCGCCGCTGGAGGTGTACCGCGCGCCGCGGACCACCTTCGTCGCCGACTTCCTCGGCAGCCCACCGATGAACCTGATCCCGGTCCGCCTGCAGGACGGCGTGCTGCGGAACGACGCCTTCGCCCTGCCCGCCCCCAGGCACCTGCGCGACCTGGGCCGCCACGAGGGCCAGGACCTCTCCCTCGGCGTGCGACCGGAGCACCTGGAGCTGTGCGACCCGGGCGCCGAGCACGCCATCTCGGGCGAGACGTTCGGGCTCGAACCGCTCGGGCCCGAGACGCTCGTCAGCCTCGACGTGGGCGGCACGCTCGTGGTGGTGCGCGTCTTCGCCGACGAGCCGCCCCGGCTCGAGGGCGACGCCCACGTCCGCGTCGACGCCGAGCACCTGCACCTGTTCGACGGCGACGGCGTGCGGATCGACTGAGGTGCCGTCCATCCTCCGCGCCGCGGACCTGCTGACCACCTCGGTGACCGACGCCGCGGGTCCGCTGGGTCCGTGGACGCTGCGGGCCACCGTCCCGCCCCGGACCGGCCGCACCGACCCGCCCGTCCTGCGCGCCGGGTTCGACGTCCCCACCGGCGTCACGCGGATCGACGTACGCCTGCGCGCGAGCGCCGGGCACGTGGTCGACCTGGGCCTCGCGGACCCCTCGTTCGGGCCGTACCCGGCGCAGCGGGGCTTCCGCGGCTGGAGCGGCGGCGCCCGAGCGTCGGTCTTCGTCGCGCGCGACGACGCGACGCCCGGCTACCTGCCCGGCCCGATCCCGCCCGGCCGCTGGTGGGTCCTGCTGGGCCGCGCGGACGTCGGCGCCAGCGGCTGCCCGCTCGAGATCGAGATCGAGCTGGACGACGCGCCGCGCGAGGCCGCGCCCGCGCTCCCGGACGTCGCGCCCGACCTGGGGGGTCCGGGGCGGTACGTCGGCGACCTGCAGACGCACACGCACCACAGCGACGCGCCCGGCTCGCTCGACGACCTGATCGCGGCGGCCCGCGAGCGAGGCCTCGACTTCGTCGCCGTCACCGACCACAACACCGTCGCCCACCATCGTGCGATCGCCGCGGCGACGGCGCGCGACGGGTCCGCCGCCCGGCCGCTCCTGCTCCCCGGAATGGAGGTCACCACCTACGCCGGGCACGCCAACGTCTGGTACGCCTCGCCGCGCGCCGCGTCCGAGGCGGCGGCCGCCGGTTGGATCGACTTCAGGGTCACCGGCGACGAAGAGATGCGGACCGCGTTCGCCGAGGCGCACCGGCGGGACGGCCTCGCGTCGGTGAACCATCCGAAGACGCAGCCCGGCTGCATCGGCTGCGACTGGAGCTACCGCGTCCCCGCCGAGGCCGACGCGATCGAGGCGTGGCAGGGCCCGTGGCCGGCCGGGAACCACGAGTCGCTGCGCCGCTACGACGACGCGCTTCGGTCGGGCGCCACCCCGACGCTGGTGGGGGGCAGCGATCGGCACCAGCCGGCGGGTCCGGACGACGCTCCGCCGCACCTTCGCGTCGGTGCGCCCGCCACTCGGGTGATCGCCGAGGCGGGGACCGGCGCCGGCCTCCTCGCGGCGATCGCCGCCGGCCGGGCGTCCGTGGCCGAGGGACCGGAGGGGCCGTGGGTCGAGATCGCCGGGGCCGAGGCGCGGTCGGACGTCCGGATGGGCGACCGGATCGTCGCCGACGGGTCGCTCCCGCTCGCCGCGCAGGTCGAGGGCGCGGACGGCGAGACGCTCCGCTGGATCGGGCCGGAGGGCGTGCTGCGCACCGTGCCGATCCGGGGCGACGCGTTCGACGATCGCTGGACCTGGAACGATCCGCACGGTTTCGTGCGGGCCGAGGTGGTCGCGCGCGACCCGCACGCCCTGGCGGAACGGGCGCGCGCGTGGGCGGGCAGCGATCCCCGGGCAGCGCGCCACCTGGACGACGCCGGCCGGCGACCGTGGATCCGCGCGCTGTCGAACCCGATCCACCTACGCCCGGCCGCCGAGTCCGACTCGGCCCACGCGACGGGGCCCGCCTCGTGACCGGTCCCGAGCCGCGG
>SLSQ01000155.1 GCA_007130355.1 Trueperaceae bacterium | reverse complement strand
GATCCCGAGCGCCGAATCCACGCTCAACGACCCCGTCGAAATCACCTGGATCCGCTCCCGCTGCGACTCGTCACCGAGCCGCATCACCGCACCCTTCCCGAACTGACGTTCGACCTGGGCGAGGGTGGCGTCGAGCGAGCGTCGCTTCGCATCGTGTTCGGCGTTCGTGTTCGCGTGGGCTTGGGGCATCTGCGTCTCCTCGAAGGGCGCGCGCACGGGGCGCGGAAGGGGGTTGCGGGACCGGCCGGTCGGGTCCGAGCGTCGTGCGGCGTCCGGGCGTGCGGGCGCCGGCCCCGCTCGGTCGGCGCCGGCGATGCCTTAAATCGTAAGGTATACTGGCGCTCGACGCAAGGGCTCGGGGCTCGGGTAGGCTGATTCGCCGTCCGGGTCCCGCCCGGCCCCAGCCCACGCCGGATCCGGCCCCGTCGGAACGCGCACCCGAGGAACCGTCATGAACCCGAACGACCCGAACCCGCCCCGTCCGGCGAGCGACGCACCCCTCCCCGACGGGACCCACCGCGAAGCGGCGCCGGAACCGGCGGATGCGCCCGACCCGCTCGCCTTCCAGCAGGCGGCGCTGCTCATGCTCGTCTTCCGGTTCCGCGGCAAGCGCTCGCTGGTCGCCTCGCGCACCCTCTCCGGACGGGACTTCGTCGCCGAACTCCGGGCCCACGCGCCCGTGCTGGAACGGCACTACCCGCACCGCCGCGTGTCCGCCGTCGAGATCGTCTCCTACCAGCACGGCCGCTTCTACGCCGACCCGTGGCCCGGCGGCCTGCGCCTTCTCGCGCGCGTCGCGCCCCACGTCGTGCACGACCCGGACGTCGAGGAACCGAAGGCCGAGGCGGCGGCGTCCGAGGCGCGGCCGCCGACCTCGCCGCCGGAGCCCGTCGGCTAACGCCGCTCGGGCGCGCGCGGCACCGGCCGCAGCGACGCGAGCGCGTCCAGATCCGGCGCTCCGCACGCGTGCATGGCGATCTTCAGGTCGCCGATCCAGCGGTGCAGCACCGCCTCGACCGCTTCGGGCGACTCGGTGGCCGGACGCAGCAGCGGCATCGCCGCGGCGCACCACGACGCGCCCGACGCGATCGCCTTGGCGACGTCCGAGCCGCTGCGGACGCCGCCGGACGCGATCAACGGGGTGGCGCCCGCCACCTCCCGGGCGGCACGCAGCGCCTCGGCCGTGGGGATCCCGAGCTCGAGGAGCGCTTCGTCCGCTGCGTCGTCGCCCCGCACCAGCGCCTCGACCCGAGCCCACGAGGTCCCTCCGGCCCCCGCCACGTCGAACGCGGCGTACCCCGCATCGCCGAGCGCCGCGACGGTGCCGGCGTCCAGCCCGTGCCCGACCTCCTTGAGCAGAAGCGGGCGACCCACGCGCTGGGGCAACGTGCGCAACGTCGCGATCAGACCCCGAAAGTCGCCGTCGCCCTCCGCCTGCATCGCCTCCTGGAGCGGGTTGGCGTGCAACGCCAGTCCGTCGGCTTCGACCTCCTCGATCGCCCGCAGAATCTCCGCCGGTCCGTAGCCGAGGTTCAGCTGCGCGACACCGAGGTTGCCGACGATCGGCACGTCCGGTGCGTACCGCCGCACCGCGAAGTCGGAGACGGCGTCCGGACGTTCGAGCATCACGCGCTGCGACCCGAGCATCATCCCCACGCCGGTCCGTTGCGCCGCGATCGCCAGGTTCCGGTTCACCGTCGCGCCCAGCCGCGAACCCCCGGTCATCGCCCCGATCAGGATCGGCGCGGCGACCGGCCGGCCCAGAAAGGTGGTCCGCGTCGAGACCGACGCCAGGTCGGTCTCCGGGAGGGCGCGGTACGGCAGGTCGACCGCTTCGAAGCCGGTCGTCCGCGTGCGGTAGGCCACCGGCCGCTCCAGGCAGACGTCGACGTGCGCGAGCTTGCGGGCGGAGGTGGGGTCGGGCGCGCTCACCGGAGCAGGCCGACCCCGTTCGAGACGACGATCCCGGCGACGCCGACCAGGAGCGACACGGAGAGGTACCCGGCGACGCGCGAGACGCCGGCACCGGCCGGCGCCCCCTGGCGCGCGAAGCCCCACAGGAGACCGCCGACCACGCCGCCGACGTGACCCCAGAGCGACACGCCCGGCACGGCGACCGACAGCACGCCGATGAGGAGGATCCACTGCAGCAGAGCGCGGGTGAGCTGTCGGTCGGCGGCTCCGCGTCCGCGCAGCACGTCGGCCAACAGGGCGCCCGCGACGCCCAGGACGCCGCCGGAGGCACCGACCAGGACCACCACCTGTCCCGCCTGCGCCACCTGCGTCAGGTAGGCGCCCATCGCCGTGCCGGCCACGAACGCCGCGGTCAGATCGCCCCAGTGGCGTCGTCCCTCGAGCATGCGGCCGACGTCGAACAGCACCCAGGCGTTGAGGGCGATGTGGATCAGGTTCCCGTGCACGTACGCGTACGACAGGGTGCGCCACCAGGCGTCGGCGGCCGGCGCGCCCGGAACGCCGAGCAGGAACGCGGCCGCCGCCCAACTGGGGTCGAGACGCCCCACCGAGGTCGGCACCGCCGTGCCGAACCGGTCCAGACCGACCTGTCCGAGGTAGGCGAGGAGCAGCGCACCGGTCAGGGCCCACGTGCCCCACGGCCGCACGGGACGCAGCTCCGGGACCGTACCGCCGGCGGCGCGGATCCGTTCGGCGTAGCGGGCGCGGAGCGGCGGCGGCGCGGCGGCGAAGGCGCGCGTCCACAGGTCGCCCTCGGCCGCGTGGCGGGCCCGCGCGGCCGCCTCCGCGAGCGTCGCGAACAGCTCGTGGGCCGGAACCCCCTCGGGCGGTGGGTTCAGCCGTCGGCGCGTCTCCTCCACCCGGCCGCGCGCCGCCGCCAGACGTGCGGCCGACAGGCGCGCCGCGGCGTGGAGCGCGGGACCGGCGTCCGGCTCCTCCGCGCGCACCTCCAGGACGCGGATCCGTTCCGCCGCCTCCTCGGTCGCGTCCAGCTCCAGGAGCGCCTGGATTCGGGCCGCTTCGACCGACCAGGCGCCGCTCTGCGCTCCGGTCGCGGGCACCTCCGCCGGAGCGGCCGCCAGCACCTCGTCCCACGCTCGGCGCCGGGCGGCGAGGAGCACCGGCAGCACCGCGTCGCCCTCCGGCGCGAGCCGTTCCGCGCCGTGCAGGTCGCCGCGCTGAAGGGCGATGCCCGCCAGGAAGCGACGCAGCGCGGCGCGTCCGACGGGGGTCCAGTAGAGCGCGTCGACCGCCGTCGTCGCGAAGCGGGTCCGGCCGCCGCGAACGAGTGCCGCCGCCGCGAGCGGACCGAACACGTAGAGCGGTCCGAGCACGGCCACGACGAGGTCGAGTCCGTCCGGCACGGGGACCGTCGTGAGGTCGCCGGCGACCACCCAACCGGCGGCGACCGTCGCGAGCGTCGTCTTGAGCGGAAGCTCGCTGCGGGGCGGAGCGAGACGGTTCGCCCACCGCACGGCGTAGACGCCGCTCACCAGGATCACGAGCGCGAGGAGCGCCGTCTGACTCATGGGCAGGAGGGTACCGCGGACTCCGTACGGCGGCCGTGGAAGCCCGCGGACGAAGCGGTATGATGACGGACGGCCCGCGCGCCGTTCCGCCGGGCCTCGGAGGCACCGTGTCCGTCCTCATCGCGATCCTGTTCTTCGCGACCGGGTACCTGGTCGGGTCGATCCCGACCGGCCTGCTGGTGGCCCGCGCCCGCGGCGTCGACCTGAGGCGCGCCGGTTCCGGGAACATCGGGGCCACGAACGTGCTCCGCTCGATCGGACCGGGTGCCGCCCTGATCGTGGTGCTGATGGACCCGGTGAAGGGCGCGTTCGCCACCTGGCTGCCGCTCGCCCTCGGAATGGACGCCTGGGTGGTCGCCGGAACGGCCCTCGCCGCCGTCCTCGGCAACGGCTTCAACCTCTTCCTGCGGCTGAGCGGCGGCAAGGGGGTGGCGACCAGCCTGGGCGCCTTCCTGGTGATCGCGCCCGGACCGACCGCCTGCGCCATCGCGGTCGGCCTGATCGCCATCGCCGCCGGCCGCATGGTGTCGCTCGGGTCGATCGTCGGCATGGCCTCGGCGCCGCTCTTCCTGCTCGTCTCGGGACGCGCCGACCCTGCGGCTCTGGTCGTGGCCACGATCCTCGCGCTCCTCACGGTGGTCAAGCACCGCGACAACCTGCGCAGGCTCGCGGCCGGGACGGAGCGCAGGCTGGGCGACGGGTCCCGGCCGCCCGGAAGCTGACGCCTTCGGCGCGCGGTCAGCCCGCGGCCACGGCGCCCTGCTCGCGGGCGATCCGCCGCGACCGTCGCACCACGGCGATGCCCACGATCACGATCGCCCCGCCGACGAGCGTCAGGAGGCTGGGCACCTCGCCGAGCCACCACCACGACAGCGCCAGGCTGACGAGCGGGATCGCGTACAGCATCGTGGTCACCTGCGTCACCGGCGCGCGCGCCTGCGCCACCGCGAAGAGGGTGTACGCCACCGCCGAGGGGAACAGGCCGATGTACGCGGCGGCCGCGACCGGTGCGAACGGCGCCTCGGCCACGGCGGCCGGCAGTCCGGGCAGGAACGCCACCATCGGCACGGTGCCGCCCCAGGTGACGAACGCCACCACCTCGACCGCCGCGTAGCGCGCGAACATGCCCTGCTGCAGCACGAAGTAGACGCTGGTCGCGACGGCGGCGAGCAGCACGAAGCCGGCGTACGGATCGATCCCGAGCCCGGCCCCGTCGCCGACGACGATCAGCGCCACCCCGCCGAATCCGAGCAGGCTTCCCGCCCATCCGACGGCCGTGAGCCGGTCGTTCAGGAACCGGTGCGCGAGCACCGCGGTGATGACCGGCGCTGCGGCGATGATCAGGCTGGTGGCGCCGGCCGAGACGCGCAGCTCCCCGGCGTTGAGGGCGGTGTGGTAGACGAACATGCCGACGAAGCCGAGCAGCAGGAAGCGGGGCACGTCCCCCGGCTCGGGGCGCAGGCGCGCCCGGAACGCCAGCAGCAGCGGCACGAAGGCCAAGGATGCGACCAGGTGCCGCACGACCGTCAGGTGCGGCACGGACAGTCCCTCGAGACCGATCTTGATCATCGGGAAGGCGGAGCCCCAGAGGAGGGCCACGCCGAGGAGCGCGACGAAGGCGGAGGCCGGCATGCGCCGGATCGTAGCAGCACCTTCCGCGTGCGACGCTCAGTCGGGCAGATCGACCGTCCGGCCGCAGGCGCAGCGTTCGCCGTCGCGCACCATCACGGTGCCGCCCGCCCGGTACCAGAGCGTCCCGCAGTCGGGGCAGCGCGTCTCGGACGCGCCGGCGCCGGCGAGCGAGCGGATCGCCTCCGGACCGAGGAAGCGCCGTTCGCCGCACCAGTGGCAGATCGACTCGGCGCCGCCGTCCTCGACGATCATCCGCTCGCGCTCGTCGGGCGTGAAGTAGGCGAGGGCCTCGAGCGCCTTCGCGTCGCTGCAGCGGCAGGCGAAGCGCAACGGGAGCGCCTCGTCCGTGATCAGGTCCATCTCCATGCCCCAGGTGAGGTCGTGCATCGCCTGGAGCAGGCTCCCGCGCGCGAGGCCGTCGGTCAGGGCACCGTAGGCGCGGACGTTCGCCTCGAGCAGGTCGAGCGCGGCCGGATCGGCACCGGGGAGCGCCTGCAGCAGCACCCCACCGGAGCGGGTGACGCGCCCGCCCTCGACGTACACGCCGAGCAGCACGGCGGAGGGGATCTGCTCGCTGCGGGCGAGGAAGGTGGCCACGTCCTCCCCGATCTCGCCCGAGGCGAGCGCGACGGTGCTGCCGTACGGGTCGCCGTACGGCGCGTGCGAACGGATCACCTCGATGGTGCCTTCGCGCCCGACCGCGGAACCCACGTCGAGCTTTCCGTCCTCGCGGGGCGGAAGGTCGACCTCCGGCCGACGCACGTAGCCGCGCACGGCACCGTCGAGCCCCGCGTCGGCGATGACGCCGCCGAGCGGCCCGCCGCCGTCGACGCGCACGGTGACGCGGTCCCGGTGGTCCTTCAGCAGCACGTGCGCGAGCAGCAGGCCCGCGGACAGGGTGCGACCGAGCGCCGCCGCCGCGGTGGGCCGGGCGCCGTGACGCCGGACGGCGTCGTCGACCAGATCGGTGGTGTCGGCGGCGACCACGCGGATCCCTCCGTCGGCCGCCATGCCGCGCAGCAGATGCGACATCTTCATGCTCCTCGTCGGTTCGAATCGGTCCCGCCGGGGCGGGCGCGGGCGCGCTCGTGCGCGCCGAACCGAGACCCTACCGCCGCGAACGCGGTGCGTCGGGCGTCCGGACGACCCGATCGGCGCCGGCAGCGGCCGCCTTCGCCTCGAGGCGGCGCAGGGTGGCGGCCGGAACCAGCTTCGACACGTCGGCCCCGTACCGGACCAGCTCCTTGACGCGCGTCGACGACACGTACGACCAGCGCGTCGCGGTCATCACGAAGGTCGTCTCGACCTCCGGATTGAGCTGACGGTTGAGGTGCGCCATCTGCAGTTCGACCTCGAAGTCGCTGATGGCGCGCAGGCCCTTGACGATGACGTTCGCCTCCGCCTGCCGCATGTACTCCGCCAGCAGTCCTTCGAACCGTTCCGCCTGCACGTTCGGAAGCCCGTGGATCACCTCGGTGAGGATCTCGAGCCGTTCCCCGATCGAGAACGAGGCGTCCGGCTTGAGCGGGTTGTCCGCCACCGCCACCGTGAGCCGGTCGTAGATGCGCGCCGCACGACGGATCACGTCGACGTGTCCGTTGTGGATCGGATCGAAGCTTCCCGGGTAGACGGCGTGGATCATGGCTCGGATGGTACCGCGTCCGACAGCAGCCGCGCCGCCGCCCGCTCCGCCGTGATCCGCCCGTCACGCAGGTCGGCCACGATCGCTGCGGAGGCGTCGCGGAGCGCCCGGCCCGCGACCGCGCGGACGGCTGCGGCTAGCTCG
>SLSQ01000289.1 GCA_007130355.1 Trueperaceae bacterium | reverse complement strand
CGGGGAGAGCACGATGCCGCTGTACGGCAGCGCGGAGTAGGTGACCAGCAGCAGCACGATCGGAGGCACGGCGCGGAACACGTCGCTGTAGGCGTCGATGACGACGTTCAGCAGCTTGTCGTTCACGATGCTGCGGACGATCGCGAGCAGCAGGCCCAGCACGGTCGACAGCGCCAGCGAGTACAGGAACACCTGCAGCGCCAGCCATAGCCCGCGCAGCATGCGGAACCAAGCGTCCCCGCGGCTCATCACCTCGAAGTTGAAGAAGTAGTAGCCCAGCCGGTCCCAGTTGCCGCCGGCGTGACGGTAGAAGAGCAGCGCCAGCAGGGCGAACAGCCCCAGCACCGTCACGTTCTTGAGCCAGAGCGGCTTGTGCCGGTCGGTCTGGATCACCACCGTCGCGGCCAGGTACGCCCCGAACGCGAGCGCCAGGCCGATCGCGTCCAGCACGCCGACCGGTGCGCCCAGGGGCGGCGCCATCGCCACCACCCAGGCGGCCGAGGCCGTCAGGGCCAGCGCCAGCACGGGGCCGCGCCGGTGCCACGGGAGCCACGCGGGCCGCTTCGGTGGGGGCGGCGGACGGTCCGGAACGCTCATAGCAGCTTCCCGAGGAAGGTGCGAGTACGTTCGTGCTCCGGCTCGCCCAGCACCTGGCTTGGCGGCCCTTCCTCCACGATGCGGCCGTCGTCCATCATCACCACGCGGCTCGCGGCTTCGCGGAGGAACCCGAGTTCGTGGCTCACGACCACCATCGTCATGCCCTCCGTGGCGAGTTCGCGCATGGTGTCGAGCACCTCGTGCACCATCTCCGGGTCGAGCGCGGAGGTCGGTTCGTCGAAGAGCAGCACCTTCGGCCGCATCGCCAGCGAGCGGGCGATGGCGACGCGCTGCTGCTGTCCGCCGGACAGTTCCGGGGGCCGCTGATCGGCTCGGTCGGCCAGGCCGACCCGTGCGAGCGCGGCCCGGCCGACCTCCTCCGCCTCGCGGCGGGAGCGGCCGCGCACGTGCACCAGCCCGAGCGTGACGTTGGCCAGGGCGGTGAGGTGCGGGAACAGGTTGTACTCCTGGAAGACCATCCCGATGTCGGCCCGGACCTGGTCGATGTTCACGCGCAGCTCGTTGATGCGCATGCCGTCGATGCGGACGACGCCGCTCGACGGTTCCTCGATCCGGTTCATGCAGCGTAGGAAGGTGCTCTTGCCGCTTCCGGAGGGACCCATCAGCGCCACGACGGTGCCGCGCTCGACCTGCAGGTCCAGACCCTTGAGCACGTGGTGCGGCCCGAAGAACTTGTGAATCTCCTGCATCTCGATCATCGGATCGCGTCCACCGGTGGCTCCGGTTCCGCTCATCGCGCCACCCAGCGGGCGCTGCGCCGCTCGAGCCAACGGGTGAAGTGGATGGCGGGAATCAGGGTCGCGAGGTAGAGGAACATCGACAGGATCAGCGGCGTGGGAGTGCGCTTCCAGACGACCGCGTGCTGCGCGTTGGTGAGCAACTCGGGCACGGTGATCACGTAGGCGACGGCGGTGTCCTTGACCAGGCTCACCAGGTTGTTCGTGAGGGGCGGGATGATGGTGCGGAACGCCTGCGGCAGCACGATGTGCCACATCGTCTGGACCCCGCTGAGCCCCAGCGCGGCGGCAGCGTCGGATTGGCCGCGCGTGACGCTCTCGATCCCGGCGCGGAAGATCTCCGTCTGGTAGGCGGAGTTCATCAGCACCAGCGCCAGCGTCGCGGCCCAGAAGGCGGGAAGGCGGATCCCGATGAACGGCAGGGCGTAGAAGATCACCACCATGCTCACGATGAGCGGCATCGCTCGGAAGAAGTCGACGTAGAGGCCGATGAACAGCTCGAGCACCGGATGGTGGAGCGAGCGGAGCACGCCCAGCGTGAGGCCCAGCACCAGTGAGATGGCGGCTGCGACCGCCGACAACTGCAGGGTCACGGTCAGGCCCTGGAGGTACATCGCCCAGACGCCGTCCATGCGGTCGAAGGCGAAGAACTGGTCCTGCACGCGGTCCCAGCGGGTGCCGCTGTAACGCACGAACAGCCAGCCGAACAGGGCCAGGACGGTGAGGCTGCCGATCCGCTTGAGCCAGGTCGGCTTCTCGCGGTCGACCAGCACGGTGGCGACCGCCAGGAAGTAGGCGACGTACCAGGCCACCACCGCGAGCGCGACCGGAAGGTCCGGCCGTCCCGCCTCGGGCAGCAGCCACGCTCCGCCGGCCGCCCACACGGCGACGACGAGGAGCAGCCCCTCGTAGCGCCGGTACCAGGGGAGGTGGCCGAAACGGAGGCGCCAACGGTCCAGGAACGACGCCTGGGAAGGTTCGGATTCGTTCACGATAACCCTGCTCGAAGATAGGAGAAGAGCGGATCCTCCCCCCGCTCGGGCCGGGGCGCGAGACGGGGGGAAGGCCGGGTCAGCGGCGCGAGCGGGCCAGCTCGCGCCGCACGGAGGTCACTGCCCCGGGACGTACGGCTCTTCGAACACGTGGACCGGCGCGGTACCCGCTTCGGGGGCCTCGCCGAAGTAGCGCTCGAAGATCTCGGCGGTCGTGCCGTCCTCCTTCATCTCGTTCAGCGCGGCGTTGAACTCGTCGCGCAGCGGATCGCCCTGGCGGAAGAACGCGCCGATCATGAAGCTGGCGTCGTTGCGGGCCAGGATCTCGAACAGGCCGCGGTCGGCGATGTACTGCACGGCCGTGGGGTAGCCGAGCGTGAGCGCGTCGATGCGTCCGATCTCGAGGTCGAGCATCTGGGTCTCGACGTCCTCGAAGCCGCGGATCTCGAACGGGCCGTACTCGGCGAGCAGCGCGTCGGCGTAGGCGGCCTGGGTGGTCCCGACCTCGGTGCCCACGACCTTGCCCTGCAGGTCGGCGAGCTCGCCGATCGAGTCGTCGTCGTCGCGGATGATGATCGCGTCGAAGGCGGAGAGGTACGGGTCGCTGTGGTCCATCTCGGCGTGGCGCTCTTCGGTGATGAAGATGTTCGACGCGGCGACGTCCCACTGTTCGGCCTGCAGGCCGGCGAAGATGCCGGAGAACGACACGTCCACGACCTCGACGTCGTAGCCCGCGCGGTTCAGCGCTTCGGAGTAGACCTCGTACTCGTAGCCTCGGATCTCCTGGCCTTCGAAGTAGATGCGGAGCGGGATCGAGACGTTGCTGGCGACGCGGACGACCGGCCGATCGTCGTTCTGGGCCTGGCCGGTACCGAAGGTCGCCATGAGGGCGACGGCGAGCAGGGCGACGGTGCGCTTGAGGTGGTGCATGGTTCCTCCTTGGGACTCGCGACGGCACGGAGCCGGTCGCCGAGTCAGGATGGGCGACGGTGCGGACCTCGTGTGGCCGGGGACGGACGGAGCCGTTTCCGGCCGTGCGCCTCCTTCCCACGCGTGTTCACGGACGCCGAGCGCAGTGAAACGCGATTTTGCTTCGTGTCTCGCGTCCAAGTATCGGCGCGAGCGAACTCGATGTCAAGAATGTCTCGGCGCGATCGCATGCACCACGCACAGGCGCTTCGACCGCCCGCGATCGGCGATTCGGAAACGCCGTTTCGTATTAGACTCGAGCCTGACGACCGATCGAACGAAGCGCGTCTCGAGCGGTGCCGCCGACGACCGACGCGGCCGACGCCTCGCCCACGGCGCAGGCGGTGCGATGCGATAGGGTGGTGCGATGATGGCGAAGAAAAGCGAAGCGACGGACGAGCGGTACATCGTCCAGAACTTGGCGCGTGCCCTGCAGGTTCTGTGGACGCTCGCGAGCCGAAAGCGTCCGTGGACGCTCGAGGAGCTCGCACACGAGCGCGGACTCAACAAAGCGTCGCTGCTCCGCATCCTCCGGACGCTCGAGGCCGACCGGGTGGTGCTCCGCGACGGCGACGCCTACGCGCTGGGACCCCGCGTCCTCGATCTCAGCCACGCCTACCTTCAGAACCTCGATCTCGACCAGGTCGCACGACCCGCGATGCGCGACCTCGCCGAGGCGACCGGGCACACGGTCAGTCTCGCCGTGCTCGACGGCGATCAGGTCGTCTACGTCGGGATCGAGCGCGCCGAGCGCGAGCTCGGCATCCAGGGCGAGGTCGGCGGTCGCCATCCGGCCCACGCCACCGCCCTCGGCAAGGTCCTTCTGGCCGACCTCCCCGACGACGAGGTGCGCGCCCGGCTCGGCGACGGTCCCCTCGAACGCCTCACCCACCGCACCGTCGGCGACGCCGAAGAGTTGCTCGCCGCCCTCCCGACGGTCCGGCAGCGCGGCTTCGCCGTCGACGACGAGGAGCGCGGCCTCGGCATCCGCTGCGTCGCGGCGCCGATCCGTCGCCACGACGGCCACGCGATCGGGGCGTTGAGCCTCGCCGGCGCGATCTTCCACATGAGCGACGAAGCACTCGAGCGCCACGCCCGCACGGTGCTCGAGGCGGCCGCGACCGTTTCCGAACGGTTCGGGCACCCTTCCGCGGCGGGGTCGCCGGAGCCGGACGCGCCCCACCGGCCCGGGCCGCAGCCGCTCGGGAGCGACGGCTCGACCGCCTCGGCGGCGAGCGGCGGCTCCGACTGAGCCCGGCACCGTCCACCGACGCCCCAGCACGAACTGGAGTCCGACCGTGACCGTGAACTGGAAGGGCGTGCTGCCCGCCATCACCACCCCGTTCGAGGCGGACCTGTCCGTCGACCACGTCTTTCTGGCCGAGCACGCCCGCTGGATGGTCGACGCCGGCTGCGTCGGGATCGTCCCCTTCGGATCGCTCGGCGAAGGCGCGACGCTCGCGACCGACGAGAAGTTGGCGATGATCCGCACGCTCGTGGACGCCCTCGGAGCGGACGCTCCGGTCGTGCCCGCCGTCTCCGCCCTGGCGACCGCCGACGCCGTCGCCTTCGTGCGCGACGCCGAGGCGGAGGGCGCCGACGGCTTCATGGTGCTGCCGCCGTACGTCTACTCGAGCGACGATCGCGAAATGCGCGCCCACGTCGAGGCCGCGTTGGCCGCGACCACGCGCCCGTGCATGCTGTACAACAACCCCGTCGCCTACGGCACCGACTTCCTCCCGCCCACGATCCGCGATCTGCACGACGCCCACCCGCACCTGACCGCGGTCAAAGAGAGCAGCGCCGACCTGCGACGCCTCGCCTGGCTCCGCGCCGAACTGGTCGACCGCGACGTCACCCTGTCCATGGGCGTCGACGATCTCGCGCTCGAGGCGTTCACCGTCGGCGCGGAGGGGTGGATCGCCGGAATGGTCAACGCCCTGCCGCACGAATCGGTCCGCCTCTTCGAACTCGGGCGGGCTGGCGACTACGAGGCCGCGTTCGACCTGTACCGTTGGTTCCTGCCGCTGCTGCGCCTGGACATCGGGACCAAGTTCGTGCAGAAGATCAAGCTGGCGCAGGACCGGATCGGACGCGGCGACGAACGGGTCCGGCCCCCGCGCCTGACGCTCGAAGGCGACGAGCGGGCCGAGACGCTCGCCGTCGTCGACGCCGCCATGGCGACCCGTCCCACCCTCTGATCGCCCGCCGCACCGCACGCGACCGCTCCACCCTACGAGGAGACCTCATGCGCACCTTCCACGCGACGAACCCTGCCACCGGCGCGCCGCTCCCGGACGCCTGGCCGGTCGCGACCGACGCGGACGTCGACCGGGCCTGCGCCGCGGCCGCACGTGCCTTCGCCCCCTACGCGGCGAGCGACGGGGCCACGCGGAGCGCCTTCCTGCACCGGATCGCCGACGCGCTCGAAGCCGACCGCGAGGCGATCGTGTCCGTCGCCGGCGCCGAGTCCGGCCTGCCCGAGGGGCGCCTGACCGGCGAGCTGGGCCGCACCACCGGGCAGCTCCGCATGTTCGCCGAGCTCGTGGCCGACGACGATTGGCGCGACGTCCGCGTCGAAGTCGCCGACCCGGACCGTGCGCCCGCGCCGAAGCCGGAGGTGCGCAGCATGAAGCGGGCGCTCGGTCCCGTCGTCGTCTTCGGCGCGTCGAACTTCCCGCTCGCCTTCAGCACCGCCGGCGGCGACACCGCCTCGGCGCTGGCCGCCGGCTGTCCGGTGATCGTGAAGGCGCACCCCGGACACCCCGGCACCGCAGATCGCGTCGCCCGCGCCGTCCAGGCGGCGGCGCGCGATACGGGCCTTCCCGACGGCGTGTTCACGGTGCTGTTCGACGACGGGCACGAGGTCGGCACCGCCCTGGTCCGCGATCCGCGCGTCCGCGCCGTCGGCTTCACCGGCTCCCGCGCCGGCGGCGACGCCCTCGTGCGGATCGCGGCCGAGCGACCGGTCCCGATCCCGGTCTACGCCGAGATGGGGTCGATCAACCCGGTGTTCGTCCTCCCGGGCGCCGCGGCGGCACGGACCGAAGCGATCGCCGAGGGGCTGCACGGCTCGTTCACGCTCGGCGTGGGACAGTTCTGCACCAACCCCGGCGTCGCGTTCGTCCCGAGCGGTGCGGTCGGCGACGCCGTCCGCACGGCGCTCGCCGCGCGTACCGCCGCCACGCCCGCCGGCACCATGCTGAACGCCCGCGTCTGCGAAGCGTACGGCCAGGGCGTCGACGCCCTGCGCGCCGCAGGCGGCCGCGAGATCGCCTCCGGCGCGGCGGCGGATGATGCGGCCACGCCCGGCGTGGCCCACGCCTTCGAGGTCGAACTGGACGCGATCCGCGAGGCGCCTGCGCTGCTGCACGAGGTGTTCGGACCGACCACCCTGCTCGTCCGCTACGACGACGCCGCCGAACTCGCTCCGTTCGCCGCCAGCATCGAGGGGCAGCTCACCGCCACCGTGCACGGGGAGGCCGACGAACTCGGCGGGCACGACGCGCTCTTCTCGGCGCTCGCCGATCGGGTCGGCCGCGTGATCGTGAACCAGTGGCCGACCGGCGTCGAGGTGGGCCCCGCCATGGTGCACGGCGGGCCGTATCCGGCCACGAGCGACGGTCGATCGACCAGCGTGGGAACGCACGCGATCGACCGCTTCACGCGTCTCGTCGCCTACCAGAACGTCCCGCAGGAGCTGTTGCCGGCGCCGTTGCGCGACGCCTGACGCCCGGCGTCGGCG
>SLSQ01000271.1 GCA_007130355.1 Trueperaceae bacterium | reverse complement strand
GGGAGGAGGACCTCGCCTGGCTCGAGGCCGCCCTGGCCGATGACCCGGACGCCGCGACGATCGTGGCCTCGCACGTGCCCCTCCTGCGGGTTCCGCTGGAGGGGAACCCGTACTTCGCGGCGCGCCCGCACACGCGGGCGTGGCACGAGAACGTCGACGCCGCGACCGAGCTGGTCGCGCGCCACCCGCAGGTGGTCGCCTGCCTGCACGGTCACACGCACCAGCCGGACGTGACGGTGTTCGACGGCATCCCGTTCCTGACGGCTCCCTCGCCGACCGAAGCGTTCGCCACCGACCCGGAGCCGAGTCGGGGCTGGGCGACGCTCGAACTGGGCGAGGAACTCCACTTCGAGGTGCACGGGGTGGCGCCGTGGCGCTGGTCCGCGCCGGTCCGTGCGCCGCGGCGTCGCTGGAGCGCGGCGGCCCGGGCGGCGAAGGGGCCGCGCTAGCGCGCGAGCAGCGCGCGCAGCTCCGTCATCGAGCCGACCGTGGCGTCCGCTGCCGGCCGTTCGCTCCCGTCCGGGCCGGCGCCGTCGCGGAACGCCCCCAGATCGATCCAGACCGTCCGGAGACCGGCGGCGATGCCGCCCGCGACGTCGGTGAACGGGTTGTCGCCGATCATCACGGTGCCGGCGCGGTCCATCCCGAACCGTTCGAGCGCCGCGTCGAAGAAGGCGCGCGACGGCTTGCCGACGACCTCCGGCCGGACGCCCGAGGCGATCCCCAGCGCGGCGGCGATCGCGCCCGGTCCGGGCACGACGTCGCCGTCGCCGGCGGGAATGCGCGCGTCGCCGTTGAGCGCGATCAGGCGGGCGCCGGCCCGCAGCGTGCGGGTCGCGAGGGTCAGGTCCCGGTAGGAGAGCCGCGCGTCCCTTCCGACCAGGACGGCGGGCGCATCGGTCGGGGCCGGGAGCGGGTCGTCCGGAGCGCCGGGCTCCGGCACGCGCACGTCGGCGCCGGCGGCTGCGAGCGCGTCGCGGACGGCGTCCGCGGCGAGCGTCAGGACCGGCGCACCGGGCGCGAGCCATCGTCCCGAGCCGCTTCGCAGGTCGAGGGTCACGAGGTCCAGAGGCGCCAGCATCCGGTCGGCCGGGCAGGGGAGTCCCGCCTCGGCGAGCATCGCGGCGAAGCGGGCGCCGGGCGCGATCGAGGCGTTGGTGAGGAACCCGACGCGTACCCCGGCGGCGCGCAGGTCGCGCACGAACTCGGCGGCGCCGTCGGCGAGCCTTCCGCCGAACCAGGTGCAGCCGTCCAGGTCGAGGAGCGCCCCGGTCACGTCGCCTACCGGACCGAGGCGCACCGCGCCGGGCGAACGTTCCGCGCCCGCGGCCGTGTTCGCGCCCGTGTTCAGGGGTCGTCGGGCCGGTAGTCCAGTTCCGTCAGCCATGCGTGCAGCATAGCCGGGTCGTCGTTCGACACGCCCTGCAGCCCCCACGACACCCAGGTGTCGAGCGGAGCTCCGCGGCCGGCGCCCGCGTGCGTGAACAGGCCGGCTTCGGCCGCGCGGCGGACCTGCTCCTCGGTCATGTACTGGCGGTTCAGCGCGGCGCCGTACCACCCGCGCGCGATCGCCACCTCGACGCCGCTGCCGGTGCCGCCGGAACTCCAGTCGATCACCAGGATGCGGACCTCCGGGTCGCGCTCCTCGACCATCTGCAGGGCGCGCATGTCGAACGACGACACCACCACCCGGTCGCGCGCGTCGTGCTCGTCGATCACGGCGAGGGTCGCCTCGACCAGGTCGACGATCTGCAGCAGGGTGAGGGCGTTCGTCTTCAGTTCCAGGTTCAACTCGCCGCGACCTTCGGCCAGATCGAGCGCTTCGCCGAGGGTCGGCACCGGTTCGCCCGCGAAGCGGGGGTCCTTCCACGAGCCGGCGTCGAGCGCCTGGATCTCGTCGAGGGTCATCGACGCCACCCGGCCGGAACCGTCGGTGGTTCGGTCGACGGTCCGGTCGTGCATGTACACCACGTGCCCGTCGGCGGTGAGCGCGAGGTCGCCCTCGACCCGGTCGGCGCCGGCGTCGAAGGCGGCGCGCATCGCCGCGAGCGTGTTCTCGGGGTAGACCTCGCTGTACCCGCGGTGCGCTTGGATCAGCAGGTGGGGCCGGTCGGCCTGGTCGGCCGCGGGGGACGATCCGCCCGCCTGCGCGACGCCGGTCACGGCGAGCAGGCCGATCGCCGCGGTCGCCGCGAGCGGGCGCACGGCGCGGCGCCGATGCGGAAGGCGTTCGGTCGGTCGGGGTGGGCGCATCGGACGTCCTCTCGGGCGCATCGGGACGGGATCACTTGATGCCGGTCCGCGTGATGCCGCGCACGAACGCGCGCTGCAGGAAGGCGAACAGGATGACGGTGGGCAGCAGGGTCAGGACCGCGGCGGCCATGAACGGCCCGAAGTCGGTGATCCCTTCGGTGGCGGTGTAGGTCGAGAGCGCGATCTGGATGACGCGCATGTCCTCGCTCGAGGTCATGATCAGCGGCCACAGGAACTCGTTGTAGTTCGTGATGAAGATGAACACGAAGACGGTCGTGAGCGCCGGCCGGGAGAGCGGCACGACCACGTGCCAGAGGAAGCGGAGGTGGCCGGCGCCGTCCATCCGCGCGGCGTCCTGCAGCTCGTTCGGGATCGTCAGGAAGAACTGCCGCAGCAGGAAGATCGCGAAGCCGCTGGCCGCTTGCGGCACGATCAGCGCCGCGTACGTGTCGATCCAGCCGAAGTTCTGCAGGATCAGGAAGTTCGCGGTCAGGGTGACGGTGGTGGGGATCATCAGGGTCGCGAGGAAGAGGGTGAACAGGATCTCGCGTCCCGGGAACACGATGCGCGCGAAGGCGTAGGCGGCGAGCGTGCCGGTGACGCACTGCAGCAGGGCGGCGGAGGTGGCCACGAAGAGGCTGTTGCCGAGCGACCGGACGTAGTTCAGGCCGTCGAAGGCGCTCGCGTAGTTGTCCCAGATCAGGCGATCGGGCAGCGCCCAGATGTCGGTCACGATCTCGCTCGGATCCTTGAACGAGACGACCACCGCCCACACGAACGGGAACAGCCAGAGGGCCGCGAGGACCGAGACGACGAGCACGATCAGCAGGGTGAACAGGCGGCCACGCCAGTCGCGGCGCGCGGCGTCAACGGTCATAGGTCACCGTCCTTCCGTAGCCGACCCGGATGATCACGGTGAGCACGGCGAGGAACAGGAACAGCACGACCGCGATCGCCGACGCGTAGCCGAACTCGAGGCTCTCGAAGGCGCGCTGGTAGAGGTAGTAGACGAGCACCTCGGTCGCCCGCGCCGGCCCGCCGCCGGTCATCACGTACACCGTGGTGAACACCTGGAAGGAGTTGATCACCTGCAGCACGATCACCAGGTAGGTCACCGGCGTCAGCAGCGGCCACGTCACGTGGACGAACTGCTGCCAGCGGCTGGCCCCGTCCAGGACGGCCGCCTCGTAGTACTCCTTGGAGATGTCGAGCACGCCCGCCAGGTAGATCACCATGTAGTAGCCGGTGCCGGTCCAGACGACGAGCAGGATGATCGACGGCATCGCCCAGGTCGAGCTGGCGAGCCAGTTCGGACCCTGCACGCCGATCATGCCGAGGAGCTCGTTCAGGACGCCCAGACGCGGGTGGTAGATCCACTCCCAGATCACCGAGACGCCGACCAGGGAGGCGGCGACGGGAAGGAAGAAGACGGTGCGGAAGAAGCCGGCGCGCCGAAGCGGGCCGGCGAGCGCGATCGCGAGGGCGAGCGCCAGCGCGATCTGCAGCGGCACGCTGCCGACCACGAACAGAAAGGTGTTCCAGACGGAGTTCCAGAAGCGCCCGTCGTTCAGCAGCCGCTCGTAGTTGTCGAGCCCGACGTACCCCCAGCGCGGTCGCAGCAGGAGGCGGTTGGTGAGACTGATGCGGAAGATATCGATCGCCGGGAGGTACTGGAAGGTGAACAGCACCGCCGCGGCCGGAAGGACGAACAGATACGCCGTGACGAGGTCGCCGATGCGCCTCCGGAGGCGGCCGAACGGAGGGAGGCGGAGCGCCGCGCGGGGGCGGCGCTCCGTACGAGCCTCGGACATCCGGCTCAGAAGGAGAAGACGTCGAGGAGGCGGTTCGCCTCGTCGACCGCTTCGTCGAGGGCGGTCTGCGGGTCGACGCCCTCGAGCAGAATCTGCTCGGTGGCGACGGTCAGCAGGCTGTGCACCTCGCCCCAGAACGGCACCAGCGTCCGGGCGCTGCCGTAGAGCGCCATCTGGTCGTAGGTGACGCGGGCTTCGGGCACCTCGGCGAAGCGGGCCTGCAGCAGGTCGGTGTCGAGGCTGGCTTCGCGCGGCGCGTGGTAGCCGGTGGCGACGCTGAACTCGGCGCCCTTCTCGACCGAGGTGACGAAGTCGAGGAACTCCCAGGCGGCCTGGTGCACTTCGTCGTCGCCGACGTCGAAGATGTACAGGTTGGCGCCGCCGAGCGGGGCGTAGCACTCCGCGTGGCACCAGAGCGGGGCGACGCCGATGTCGAAGTCGGCCTGCGCCAGGTAGGAGACCAGCAGCGCGGTCGACTGGAACACCATCGCCTGGTTGCCGGCGAAGAACTCGTCGTACGTCTGCGAGGTGCCCATCGGGACGGCGACCTCTTCGTCGATCATGCGGAGCCAGAACTCGGCCATCTCGAGCGCACGGTCGTCGTTGAACACGAACGCGTCCCCGTCGTCGTTCAGGAACGAGCCGCCGGCCTGACCGAGCCAGGCGTCGAACATCCAGCCGGGATCGCTGCGCATGCCGAACGCCCAGCGGGTGAGGGAACCGCCGTCGTCGTGCTGCGCGAAGGCCGGTCCGACCTCCATCAGCTCGTCCCAGGTGGTCGGGACGTCGGTCTCGGGGTCGAGGCCCGCGTCGCGGAACATGTCGGCGTTGTAGTAGATCAGCGGCGTGCTCGTGTTGTACGGGATGCACCAGAGCTGGCCGTCGATCGCGCAGGTCGTGAGCAAACGCTCGAAGAAGTCGCTCCGGTCGGTGTCCGGATCGTTCGCGATCAGGTCGTCGAGCGGCAGGATCGCTTCGGCGTCGACGAACCCGGCACCACGGGTCTGTTCGAACATCGAGATCGCGGGCGGGTTGCCGGACGCCAGCGCCGCTTCGGCGCGCCGCAGCGTGTCGGTGTAGCCGCCGGTGTAGATCACGTTGACGACGATCTCGTCCTGAACGGCGTTGAACTCTTCGGCGAAGGCTTCGAACTCGGGGGCGCCGAAGTCCTGGGACAGCGAGTGCCAGACTTCGAGCTCGATCTGCGCGGCGGCGGAGCCGGCGCAGAGCAGCGCGGCCGAGGCGGCCAGAACGCCGGCGATGCGGCGGAGTCGGTGCGTCATGAGGTACCTCCTGGATCCGGGTGCGGCAGGGGGCCGAGCGGCGTCCCTGCGAAAGCGGCGAACGGGACCGTACGTACCGGTGCGCACGGCGCGGGCCGGTCGAACGGCGGCGGCATGTTCGGAAGTCCCCCTTTCCTGATGCGCGAATTGTGGTTGCCCTCGCATACTAGCCGGTTCGGGCGATCCGTGTCGCCACCGGCCGGTCCGGGGCCGCACCGTGGCGGTGGGCGACGCCCCATCCGTATCGTGGCGACGTCACCGCCACGTCAGGACCGGCGGCCCCGTCCCGATCGGTCGGCCGTCGTCCGCCCCGCCGTCAGCCCCTCCGTCCGCGCCTCCGCCCGCACAGCCGACGCGCTCCGGCCGGGTATCGTTTCCCATGAACGACGCCCCGCAGCTCGACGAGCGCCTGCACGAGATCCGCGAGCGGGTGGTGGCCCGCAACGTCGCCGACTCCGCCTACCTGCGCGTCGCGGACGAGATCCTCGAGTCGATCTCGGTCGCCCTGCCCCGGCATCCGGAGTGGCTCGAGGACCAGTTGATCGAGCGCGTCTTCGAACCGGAACGGCAGTTGGTGTTCCGCGTGCCGTGGACCGCCGACGACGGCACGATCCGGATGAACCGCGGCTACCGGATCCAGCACAGCAGCGCGCTCGGGCCGTACAAGGGCGGCCTCCGTTTCCACCCGACGGTCACGCACGACGTGGTCGCCTTCTTGGCGTTCGAGCAGGTGTTCAAGAACGCCCTCACCGGCCTTTCGCTCGGGGCCGGCAAGGGCGGTGCGGACTTCGACCCGAAGGGGCGGAGCCCCACCGAGGTGATGCGCTTCTGCCAGAGCTTCATGACCGAGCTGCACCGGCACCTGGGCGCCACGACCGACGTGCCCGCCGGCGACATCGGCGTCGGCGAGCGGGAGATCGGCTGGCTCTACGGCCAGTACGCCCGGATCGTGAACCGGGTCGAGGCCGGCGTGCTCACCGGCAAGGGGCTCGACTGGGGCGGTTCCCACGTCCGCAAGGAGGCGACGGGGTTCGGGCTCGCCTACTTCGCCGAGGCGATGCTGGCCGAACGGGACGAGGCGCTCGAAGGAACCACCTGCGTCGTGTCCGGAGCGGGCAACGTGGCGCGCTACACGGTGGCGAAGCTGCAGGCGCTCGGGGCGAAGGTCGTCGCCTGCAGCGATTCGGGCGGGACGGTGCACGATCCCGACGGCCTGGACCTGGACGCGATCGTCGAGATCAAGGAGGTACGTCGGGCTTCGCTGGAGGAGTACCTCCAGGTTCGGCCGGAGGCGGAGCACATGCCCGCCGCGACGCCGTGGTCGATCCCGTGCGACGCGGCGTTCCCGTGCGCCACCCAGGACGAGCTGGACGAGGAGGACGCCCGCACGTTGGTGGCGAACGGCGTCCGTCTGGTCGCGGAGGGCGCGAACCTGCCGTGCACCCACGCGGCGATCGGCGTCTTCCTCGAGGCGGGCGTGGCGTTCGGTCCCGGCAAGGCGGCGAACGCCGGCGGGGTGGCGACCTCGGCGCTCGAGATGCGCCAGAACGCCGGGCGGACCGCCTGGTCGTTCGAGACGACCGACGCCCGCCTGCGCGACGTGATGGTGGAGGTCCACCGCCGCTGCATGGACGCCGCCGAGGAACTGGGCCGACCCGGCGACCTGGTGCTGGGCGCGAACGTCGCCGGCTTCCGGACGGTGGCGCGGGCGGTGCGGGCGTTGGGCGCGGTCTGAG
>SLSQ01000148.1 GCA_007130355.1 Trueperaceae bacterium | reverse complement strand
GACGTCCCGAAGGCGGCCAGGAGCGCCACGCCGAGCGCCATGCCGGCGCCGGCGGCCAGACGCCGGCGCCAGCCGCCCTCGCCCAGAAGTCCGGCGCCCGCCACGACCGTGAACAGGATGCTCACCTCGCGGGTCGGAGCGACCAGGCTCACCGGCGCCAGCTGGAAGGCGTAGAGCACGAGCAGGTACGCCGCCGGGCTGAGCACGCCCACCCCCACGATCGCGCCCGGCCGCGCCCGCAACGCCGCACCGAGCCGCCGCCGGTCGCGCCACGCCCACGGCGTCAGCAGCGCCGCGCGCGCCGCCTCCGACCACCAAGCGAACAGGATCGGAACGATCCCGATCCGTGCCACCGCCGCCGCGTCCCAGACCGTGTAGCTCGCGATGAAGGCGCCGGTCGCCAGCCCGAACGCGACGGTCCGACCGTCCGCCCGCGTTCCGGGCCGTCCGCCCACCAGGGCGAACGCCGAGACGGCGACCAGGGCGGTTCCCAGGTAGGTCGCCGGGGCGGGGCGCTCGCCGAGAGCGACCACCGCGATGGCGGTCGCCAGGACCGGGCCGCTGCCGCGCGCCAGCGGGTAGACCAGCGACAGGTCCCCGGCCGCGTAGCCGCGCTGCAGCGAGAGCATGTAGCCCATGTGCAGCACGGCGCTCCCCAGCACGAACGTCACGGTCCACGGCGGCATCGTTCCGAGGCCGTCCCGTACGGCCCAGAGGCCGGCCGGGGTCAGCGCCAGCGTGCCGACCGTGGCGTACGCCCACGTCACCGACGCGCCACCCAGCACCCGCTTCGCGAGCAGGTTCCAGGTGGCGTGCAGACCGGCCGAGGTCAGCACCAGCGTCAGAGCGAGGGGATCCACGGTCGCTCAGCCGCACGACCGGACGCCGGACGCCGGCGTCGCGGTCGGGGTCACGACACGAAGGTCAGCCAGGCGGCGAACCGCTCGTCCTCGCCGGTCGCCGCGGCGAGGTACCGCTCGCGCATCCGCATCGCGAACGGACCGGCCGCTCCGGCGCCGATCGGGCGGCGGTCGATCTCGGCGATCGGCGTCACCTCGGCGGCGGTGCCCACCATGAACACCTCGTCGGCGGTATAGAGCTCGTCGCGCGTCGCCATCGACTCGCGCACCGTCACGCCGTCCGCCTCGGCGAGCCGGATCACCGAGTCGCGGGTGATGCCGCGCAGGTTCACCGAGTGGGCGACCGGGTAGAGCACGCCGTCCCGGACCAGGAACAGGTTCTCGCCCGACCCCTCGGCCACGAACCCCTGCGCGTCGAGGAGGAGCGCCTCGTCGTAGCCGAGTTCGCGCGCCTCCTGGTTGGCGAGCACGCTGTTCACGTAGTTGCCGCCGGCCTTCGCCTTGGTGGGCATCACGTCCGCCGGACTGCGGCGCCACGAGCTCGTGATCAGGCGCGCGCCCTTGGCGACCGCCTCGTCGCCGAGGTAGGTGCCCCACGACCAGGTCGCGACCATGAAGTGCACCCGGTTGCGGCCCGGATTCACGCCGAGCGACTCGGCCCCGTACCAGAGCAGCGGCCGGACGTAGCAGCTCGCGCGGTCGTTCGCGCGGATCGTCGCGAGGATCGCGTCGTCGATCTCCTCGACCGACGGAAGGTCGTTCCGCATGCCCAGGATGCGCGCCGACTCGAGCAGCCGGCGGCTGTGGTCGCGCAGTCGGAAGACCGCCGGACCGCGGTCGGTGGCGTAGGCACGAATGCCTTCGAACACGCTGGTCCCGTAGTGCATCGCGTGCGTGAGGACCGACACCTGCGCCTGTTCCTGCGGCACGAGGCGCCCGTCGAACCAGATACGCCCGGCGTCGATGCCGGGGGCCGTTGGGTCGTGCGATTCGGACATGACGAGCGAACACCTCCCACGAAAGACCAGCGACGCCCATCCTACCCGCTGCCGCACGGGGCGCGCCGAGGCCCGGCGCGGCGCAGCGGTGCCGTACCGCCGGTATGCTCGGCGCATGCGCATCCTCGTCACCGGCGGCGCCGGCTACATCGGCAGCGTCACCGCTCGGACGCTCCTGGACGCGGGCCACGAGGTGGTGGTGCTCGACGACCTCCGCAGCGGCCACCGCGCGGCGGTCCCGGAGGGGGCCGCCTTCGAGCTCGGCGACGTCGCCGACCGCCGCCTCGTCGCCGACGTCTTCGACCGGCACCGGGTCGGCGCCGTCGTGCACTTCGCCGCGAGCTCCCTGGTGGGGGAGTCGATGGAACGGCCGCACGCCTACTTCGCGAACAACGCCGTCGCGAGCCTGCGCCTGCTCGAGGCGGCGCACGCCGCCGGCGTCGACCGGTTCGTGCTCAGCTCGACCGCCGCCGTCTACGGAACGCCCGACCGGGTCCCGATCCCCGAATCGGCCGAGGTCCGCCCGGAGAGCGTCTACGGGGCGTCGAAGGCGATGACCGAGCAGGCGCTCGACTGGCTCGCGACGACCGCCGGCCTCGGCTGGTGCGCCCTGCGCTACTTCAACGCCGCCGGCGCCACCGAGCGGCACGGCGAGGACCACCGGCCCGAGACGCACCTGCTCCCGCTGGTGCTCGAGGTGGCGGAGGGACGCCGCGAGAAGATCCGCATCTTCGGCGACGACTGGCCCACCCCGGACGGGACCCCGGTCCGCGACTACGTCCACGTCCAGGACCTGGCCGACGCCCACGTCCGGGCCGTCGAGGCGATCCGGCCGGGCACGGGCGCGGCGTACAACGTCGGGACCGGCCGGGGCGCCAGCGTGCAGGAGGTCGTCGACGCCTGCCGCGCGGCGACCGGACGGAACGTCCCCACCGAGGTCGCGCCGCGGCGCGCCGGCGATCCGGCCGAGCTGGTCGCCGACCCGTCCAGGATCGGTGCCGAGCTCGACTGGACCCCGCGCCGCTCCGAGCTGCGCGAGATCGTCGAGAGCGCCTGGGCGTGGCGCCGGGCGCACCCGGACGGCTACCCACCGGCATGAAGGCCGCTTCACGAGCGGGTCGGCCGGCGTCCGCGCCCGGCCGGAGACCCGTGCTATACCGAGGCGCGCACCTTGCCGGACCCGCGAACGGTCCGACGTCCCGAGCGGCGCCGGTCGCGCCACCGGCGCGCCGCCCGCGCGACCCCGTTGGGAGAACCTTTCCATGACACGAACCCCGAACACCCTCATCGCCGTCCTGATCGCGACCCTCCTGCTCGGTTCCGTCGCGGCCCAGCGGTCGGCCACGCTCTCCGGCGTGATCGATGCGGCCGACCCCCTTCCCGACGCGACCCGCGTCGGCGTACAGGTCGTCGACGCCGACGGCGCCTGGACGCGCGAGATCGGCACCGCGGTACCGGTCGCCGGTAGCTTCCAGGTCGAACTCGGCGAAGTGCCCGACGAGGCGCTCCGACCGTTCCGGTCCGGCTCGGTGCTGCTGCCCGGCCTTCAGAACGAGTACCGGGTCGAACCGGAGGGGGTCCGCTTCGCGCAGGGCGTGATGGCGATGTACCTCGACTCCGACGGCAGCGGCTCCTGGACCCGTGCGCCGGAGCGCGACCCGCACTTCCTGGCGCTGTCCCAGCTCGAGCGCCCGATCGGCTTCTTCACGCTGCTCTACGTCGACGCTCCGGTCGTCCTGACCGCGACCGCCGCCGAACTTCGGCTCGAGGCCGGTTGGAACGTCTTCACCGTGCGCTTCCCCGACAGCGGACCGGACTACGCCGTGCACGCGGAGGTCGACGACGTCGCCCTCGAAGTGCTCGACCTGGTCCCTCGCTGACGCGCGACCGGCACGGAGGGCCTGGAGCCGCTGATATAACGGGCCCATGGACACCTACGAAGGGTCGCGGATCGGAACAGGCCTGAGGCTGGCCGTCGTCGTCGCCCGCTTCAACGACCTGATCACCCGGCGCCTGCTCGACGGCGCGACCGACACGGCACGCCGTTCCGGCGTCCGCGAGGACGACCTCACGGTGGCGTGGGTGCCCGGCGCGGTCGAGATTCCGCTCGTCGCCCGGCGCCTGGCCGCGAGCGGCCGCTTCGACGCGGTCCTCGCGCTCGGCGCCGTGATCCGCGGGGCCACCGACCACTACGACCACGTCTGCGGCATCGTCGCCGGCGGCGTCGCCCGTGCCGCGCAGGACACCGGCGTCCCGGTGGCCTTCGGGGTGCTGACCACCGACACGATCGAACAGGCGATCGAGCGGGCCGGAACCAAGGCCGGGAACGCCGGCGCCGCGGCGGCGCAGTCGGCGATCGAGACGGCGACGCTGCTGCGGGAGCTGCCGGACGCGGACGCATGAGCGCGCGGGCGGCGGACGGCGTCTGGCGCGGGGCGGTCGCGGCGACGGTCGTGGCCACCATCGCCATGAACGTCGTGGCCAACGCCCTGCCGCTCTTCGGCCGCACCACCGCCGCCGTCAGCGACGCCTACCCCACGCCGTTCACGCCGGCCGGGTACGTGTTCGCGATCTGGGGCGTCATCTACCTCGGCCTGATCGTCTACTCCGTCTGGCAGTTCGCCCCCGCCGGCCGGTCCGACCCGCGCGTGCGCGCGGCGGCGCCGTGGGTGATCGCCGCCGGCGTCCTCAACGTCGCCTGGCTGTTCGCGTGGCACGCCGACCGTCCGGTGCTCGCGACGCTCCCGATCGTGGGGCTCCTGATCGCCGTCGGCGGCGCCTACGAGACGTTGCGGGCCGGACCGTCGCGGGGCGGCGTCCGCTTCGCGGCGCAGGTTCCGTTCGGGATCTACTTCGGGTGGCTCTCCGTCGCGACGATCGCCAACGTCGCGGTCGCCGGCACCGCCCTCGGCTGGGACGGTGCTCCGCTGACCCCGGAGGCGTGGACCGGCGTGCTCGTCGTCATCGCCACGGGGCTCGGGATCCGGATGCTGCAGGCCCGTGGCGAGTGGGCGTTCGCGCTCGTGCTGATCTGGGCGTTCGTCGGGATCGCCGTCGCCGTCGGCCTGCCGAGCGGCGTCGCCTTCGTCGCCGCGATCGCGTCGGCGCTGCTCGCGGGCGGGGTGGCGGGTCGGGCGCTGCGTCGAGGCGGGGGACCGGCGGGACGATGAGCGACGACTCCGGACCGCGCTGGACCGACCGGGAGATCGTCGAACGGTACTTCCCGGCGACCGATGCGCGGCTGGTGCCGAAGACGCTCCGCTACCGCCTGACCGAGGGGCGGGGCGGCGCGGTCCTGATCCACGATCGCACCGGCGACGCGCCGGTCGGCGTGCTGTCCCCGGTGCCGACCGCCGGGAACCCGACCGGCGAGCTCGCCTGCGACCTGTGCCGTCGCACCGGCACCCGAAGGTTCCTCGCCCCGTTTCGGCTCGAGGTGCCCGGCACCCGGGGTCGTCGCGTCCGCTACCTGACCGCGTGCCGCGACCGACGCGCCTGCGAGGCGCGCCGCACCGACGACGACGCCCTCGCGACGCTGCTCGAGCGGGACGAGCCGAGCTCGTGAGCGGCGGCCCCTTCCGCTCGCGGCGTGCCGCCGCCATGCCGGAGAGCGTCTTCGCCCGCATGGACGCGGCGAAGGACGCCGCTCGTCGCGCCGGTCGCGAGGTCGTCGACCTGTCGATCGGTTCCTCCGACCTGCCCCCGCCGGAGGCGGCGCTCGCCGCACTGCGCGACGCCGCCTTCGATCCCGCCACGCACGGCTACGCCCTGCACGCCGCCACCCGGCCGCTGCGGGAAGCGGCGTGCGCCTGGTACCGAGAACGCTTCGGGGCGGTCCTCGATCCGGAAGAGGAGGCGCTGACGCTGATCGGGGCGCAGGAGGGGTTCGCGAACCTGCTGCTCGCGACCGCCGATCCGGGCGACGCGGTCCTCCTGCCCGACCCCGGCTACCCCAGCTGGGCGGGCGCCGTCGCCGTCGCCGGGCTCGAGGCGGTGCCGCTGCCGCTCGAGGAGGGGCGCGGGTTCCTGCCCGACCTCGAGGCGGTTCCCGCCGCCGCGGCGGCGCGCGCCAAGATCGTGGTGCTCTCCTACCCGAACAACCCGACCGCGGCCTGCGCCGACCTGGACTTCTTCGCGCGCGCCGTCGCCTTCGCCGAGCGGCACGATCTGCTCCTGGTCCACGACTTCCCGTACGTCGACCTCGCCTACGACGAGGCGGACGCCCCCTCGGCGCTGGCGGCGCCCGGCGCTCGGGAGCGCGTGGTCGAACTCTATTCGTTCAGCAAGAGCTACCACCTGGCCGGTCTCCGCATCGGCTTCGCGCTCGGCGCGGCGCCCGCGATCGCCTCGCTGCGCACCGTGAAGGGCGCGATCGACTTCAACGCCTGGCGAGGCGTGCAGCGGGCCGCGGTGGCGGCGCTCGCCACGCCGCGCGCCCAGGTCCGCGAGGGGGCGGCGACCTACCGGACCCGCAGCCGTGCGCTGGTCGAGGCGCTCGACGAGGTCGGCGTGCCCACCGACCTGCCGCGCGCCAGCATGTACGTCTGGACCCGTCTGCCGCACGGGGCGACCGACTCGGTCGCGTGGGCCGTCGCGCTCGCCGCCGAGACCGGCGTCGTCGTCGCGCCCGGCGTCGGCTTCGGCGCCCGCGGCGAGGGGTGGATGCGGCTGGCGCTCGTCAGGCCGGAGGAGGAGCTCCGTCGCGCCGCGCGGACGATCGGCGCGTGGTCCAGAACGCGGTCGCGTTGATCAGCAGGTGCGCCGCGATCGCCCCCTCGATCCGGCCGCTCGCCAGCACCAGCGCGCCCAGCGCCAGACCGATCACGACCGCGAACGCCGGGTAGGCCCAACCGCGCCGGCCCGCCGGATGCAGCGCGCCGAACAGCAGCGCCTGCCCTACCCAGCCGATCCGGTCGAGCAGCACGCCGCGGAACAGCAGCTCCTCTCCCAGCGAGGTCGCCGCCGCCAGCGCCAGCCCGGTCGCAGGGGAGAGGCGCAGCGCCCGGAGCGCCCGCTCGGTCCGGCGGGAGACGCGCCGGAACGAGGGGCAGCGGCGTTCGAGGGCGGCCCCCGCCGCCAGCGCGGCGCCGCCGACGGCGAGACCGGCCGCCACCGTCGCCGGCCACGACCAGACCGCCGCACGGTCCGGCGGGGCCGCGAAGTACCAGGCCGCGCCGAGCGCCCCGAGGATCAGGCTGGGGGCGAAGGCGAGCGCCGCGAGCCCCCCGCGACGCGCCCGCCCCTCG
>SLSQ01000120.1 GCA_007130355.1 Trueperaceae bacterium | reverse complement strand
GACGAGGCCGACGAGGCCGAGGCGCCGGCCGAAGCGGAGGCCGAAGCGGAGGCCGAACCCGCCGCCGTGGAGTGGGACGAGGCGCTCGGCGCCGACGTCTACGCCGCCAACTGCGCCTCCTGCCACCAGGGCGAGGGGCAGGGCGTGCCCGGGGCGTTCCCTCCGCTCCGCTCGAACGTCACCGACTTCGCCGCCACGCCGGAGGGCCGCGGCTACCTCGGGCGCGTGATCCTGTACGGCGTGCAGGGACCGATGACCGTCGACGGCGTCGACTACGCCGGCATGATGCCCGCCCTGGGCCACCTCGGCGACGAAGAGATCGCCGCCGTCCTGAACCATGCGACCCGCGCCTGGGGCAACGACGCGGACCTCGCCGACGGCGTCGCCCCGTTCGGTGCCGACGAGATCGGCGACCTGCGCGGCGAGGGCCTGAGCGGCGGCGACGTGCTCGACCTCCGCGCCGAAGCGGAGGCGGCCGAACCGGAACCCTCGGTGCCCGACGAGCCGGAGGACGCAGAGCCGGAGGACGCAGAGCCGGACGAGGCCGAGCCGGACGAGGCCGACGAGGCGGCGGAGCCGGACGAGGCGGCCGCCGAAGCGGACGCGGTCGAGTGGGACGCCGAACGTGGCGCGGCGCTCTACGGCGCGAACTGCAGCTCTTGCCACCAGGGCGAGGGCCAGGGACTCGCCGGCGCCTTCCCGCCCCTGCGCGGCAACCTGACCGACGCCGTCGCGGCCGACGGCGGGCGGGCCTATCTGGTCGACGTCATGCTCAACGGTCTGCAGGGCCCGATCACGGTCGACGACGTCGACTACGCCGGCTTCATGCCCGGCTGGCGTCAGCTCGACGACGGCGAGATCGCCGACCTCCTCAACCACGTGCTCCACGCCTGGGGCAACGAGGAGGCGCTCCCCGCCACGTTCACGCCGCTCTCGCCCGACGAGGTCGCCGAACGTCGCGAGGCGTCGCCCTCGCCGCAGGACGTGCACACCACGCGCGAAGAGCTCGGGCTGCCGTAGTCCGAACGCGCTGCACCACCGCGGTCCGTACCGCGGGCACGGGACGCGCCAGGTTCGCGGGCCGGAGACATCCTCCGGCCCGCGAACGTACGATGGGCGCACGATGCCTGACCTGTACCTCAGCTGGCAACTCGACCCGGTCCTGATCGGTGGGATCGTCACCCTCGCGACCCTCTACGGCCTCGCGGTGGGCCCGTTGCGCGCTCGGTTGGCGCCGGGCCGTCCGTTCCCCGTCGGGCGTACCGTACTGTTCGGCGCGGCGCTCGCGCTCCTCTACCTGCTCGAGGGGTCGCCCCTGCACGACCTGGCCGAGCGCTACAGCTTCACGGCCCACATGGTGCAGCACATGGGCGTCTCGTACGCGGTCGCGCCGATGATCCTGGCCGCCGTTCCGCTCTGGGTGTGGCGCCCGCTGGTCACCGCGCGCGGCGTGGCCCCGATCTCACGGATCCTGCTGCACCCGTTGGTGGCGTTCGGCGCCTTCACCTTCTTCTTCTCGGCGTGGCACGTGCCGGTGATCTACGACGGTTCGCTCCAGAACTCGTCGCTGCACCACGCGCAGCATCTCGCCTTCCTGTTCGTGTCGATGATGCTCTGGTGGCCGCTGATGAGCCGGGTGCCCGAACGGCCGCGACTGCCGCACCTGCTGGCGCTCGTGTACCTGTTCCTCCTGCCGGTCTTCCAGCTCCCGGTGTTCGGCGCCATCACCTTCGCCGACCACGTGCTCTACGCGACCTACGCGAACGCGCCGTGGACGCTGGGCATGTCGGCGCTGGCCGAGCAGACGCTCGCCGGCGCGATCATGAAGATCGGCGGCTTCTTCGCCTTCGGAATCCCGTTCATCGTGATCTTCTTCCGCTGGTACCAGGAGGAGGCGGGCGACCGACCGCGGGTGATCCATCCGCCGCAGGCCGCGAGCACCGTGGAGGGCGCATGATCCGCGCCCTCGCCTTCGACTGGGGCGGCGTGTTCACGGAAGGCACCTTCGACGCCGCCGCCGTTCGCGCGCTGGCCCGCGCCACCGGCCGACCGGAGGAGGACCTGCGCGATCCGTACCTCGCGCTGATGGCGCGCTTCGAGGAGGGCGCGTTCGACCTGCCGACGTTCCACCGCCGGTTCTCCGAAGCGACCGGAACCGCGCTGGAGGCCGACGCCTTCCGCGCGACCTTTCTCGGGGCGATCCCGGAACGACGGTCCACGATCGCGTTCCTCGCGACCCTGCCGGACCGCTACCGCGTCGGCATGCTCTCGAACAACGTTCCGGTGCTGTGCGACCTCGTCCGGGACGACCGTCGCTTCGGACGCATCGAGCGGTTCCTGTTCAGCAACGAGATCGGCGTGCGCAAGCCCGACCCGGCGGCGTTCGCCGCCCTCGAGCGCGCCCTCGACGTCCCGCCGCACGAGACGGTGTTCGTCGACGACGCCGAACGGAACGTGGCCGCGGCGCGCGAGCTCGGGTTCCAGGCGATCCTCCTCGACACCGTGCCGCGCTTCGCCGAGCGCTGGCGCGTGGTGGTGCCCGACGTGCCCCCGCCCGACCCGGAACTCGACGCGTGACCGACGCTGCTGCGACCGGAGAGGACCGTCCGATCAAGCTGCTCCAGGGGTACCTGTGGCACCCGAAGGAGCTCGAGATCGACCTGGCCGACCACCTGCCCGGCACCCTCGAGCCGGACGTGCACGTGCTCTGGGACGCGATGCCTCGACCGCCGTTCGCCTTCTTCGACGACGGCACGCTGGCCGCCACCCAGCAGGTCTATCAGTTCACCGTCCTGACCTTCGCGCCGGACGAGGAGACCGCCGGGCGCCTGGTTCCGTGGCTGGCCGAGACGTTGCAGGCGGCGCTCGAGACGACGCCGGAAGGGGTCGGCTGGCAGGTGATGGAGGACCTCCGCCCGATCGGGTGACCGGCGTCGCGCCCGGTGCGACCCGGCCGGCACCGGACCCCTCGCGGCGCGACCCGCCGCCGAACCGGGCCGGAACCCGCGCGCCCCGTGCGGTCGTCTCGACCGCGCTTCATGCTGGACGGCGTGTCCCCCGGAGCACCCCCGCTCACCGAAGAACAACGACGGGCCGTCGCTCTCGCCGCGCGCGGCCGCGACGCCGCCATCGTGGCGCGCGCCGGTAGCGGCAAGACGCACACCCTCCGGGCCGCCGCGCTGGCGAAGGAGGGGGTCCCGCAGATCCTGCTCGCCTTCAATCGGGCGATCGCGCGCGAGGCGGCCGAGCGGTTCCCCGCCCACGTGCGCTGCACCACTCTGCACGCCGTCGCCTTCCGCGCCGTGGTGGGGCGCGACCCACGCATGAGGCGCAAGTTCGAAGCGCTCGAGCGCTGGACGCCGCACGACGAGCTCGCCGCGGCCGGGCTCGATCCCCGCGATCCGGGCCGGTTCGCGCACCTCGCCGCGATCCGCGCGACGGTGCGCGGCTACTGCGCCAGCGACGATCCGGAACTCTGCGAGGCGCACGTTCCTGCCCCGTTCGCCGCGCGCTGGCACGCCGATCTCGGCGCCCAGCGCGCGCGCGAACGCCTCCGCTGGACGGCGCGACGCGCCGCACGCGCCTGGGCGCGTGTCCGCGACCCGCACGATCCGGTGCCGATCGACCACGACGGCTACCTCAAGACGTTCGCGCTCATGGGCGGCCACCTCGATGCCGAGGGGCTCCTCGTGGACGAGGCTCAGGACCTCGCTCCGGTCATGCTCGGGCTCGTCCGCGCCCAGGACGCGCCGCGCCTGCTGGTCGGCGACCCCGCCCAGCGCATCTACGGCTGGCGTGGCGCGGTCGATGCGATGGCGGCGTCGGGGTACCCCGAGGTCCGGCTGACCCGTTCGTTCCGGTTCGGGCCCGAGATCGCCGACGCCGCCCGGCGGGCGCTCCGGGTGCTGACGCCCGGAGCAGCGCTGGTCGGCGCGGGGTCACCGGGCGTGGTCGCCGACGCGCCGGAACACGCTCCCGCACCGCCGACCGACCGGCCCCGGGCGGTGCTGTGCCGAAGCAACGTGGGCGTGCTCGACGCGGTCCTGACCCTCGGGGAACACGGGGTGCACGTGGTCGGGGGCCTCGGATCGACGGTCGCCGCCTGGGAGCGGGCCCACCGCCTGTGGCGCGACCGCGACGCCGCCGCGGGGGCCGGCCTCGGGCGCGGCAGCGGTGCCCTACGCACCGGTTCGGCCCGCTCCGCCACCGGCGACGGCGGCGGGGACCTGCCCGCGGCCGGCGAGCTCGCGGGCATCGACCGCTGGGACACCCTGGTCCAGGTCGCCGAGCTCCAGGGCGGGGCGCTGGCGACCCTCCGGCGCCTGACGGAACGCCACGAGGAGGACGTTCCAAGGCTGTGCCGCGCCCTTCGGCGCGCCGAGCGCGACCGCGAATCGGAAGCACCGATCGTGGTCTCGACGATCCACCGCGCGAAGGGGCGCGAATGGGACGACGTCGAACTGTGGCGCGACCTGCCCCGGGTCCCGGCGTCCGCCGAGGCGCTGATCCGGTCGCCCGACCCGGAATCGGCGCGCGCCGAGACGAACCTGCTCTACGTCGCCGCGACCCGAGCCCGCCGGGTGCTGCGCCTCGGGCGCCTGCGGGACGACCTCAAGGAGCTGCTTCGCCCGAACGGCGGGCGCTGAACGCGGCGAGCGCCGTCGCGGTGGCCTCGTACCCGGCGGCGATCGCCTCCTCGCGCCGACCGAACTGCTCGACCCCGAACTCGCTCCCGAGCGCGGGACGCACCAGCACGTCGGGCGGCGCCATCGACAGGCGCATCTGCGTCACGAGCGCTTGCGGCACGTCGAACGCCTTCATGAACAGTTCGACGGTGAGCGCGCGGTGCGGGTGGATCGCGTCCTTGAGGCGGGCGTACAGTCCGCGATCGTCCTCGAACCGCAGCCTGCGGTCGGGGGGCGCGGCCACGTCCACCGCCACGACCGGCACCGGACCGAAGGTGCGGGCGAGATCGGTCGGCAGGTTGTTGAGGAGGCCGCCGTCGACCAGGTAGCGGCCCTCGTGCTCGACCGGACTCAGGATGCCGGGGAGGGCGCTCGTGGCCCGCAGCGCGGGGACCAGCGCTCCCTCGTTCAGGACCGCGAGCGCACCCTCCTGCACGTCGACGGCGGTGACGAGGAGGGGCAGGCCGAGATCCTCGAACCGGTCCGGGAGCCGCTGCCCGAGCTCGCGTGCGATGCCGTCCCCCCCGACGATGCCGCCGAGGTCGCCGAAGGAGAGCAGACGCTCGTAGCGAATCTCCTCGGCGACCGCCTCCATCGACGCGGCGTCGTGCCCGGCGGCGAGGAAGGCGCCGACGATGCCGCCCATCGAGCAGCCGGCGACCGCACGCACCTTCGCTCCCGCCTCCTCCACCGCGCGGATCGCGCCGATGTGCGCCAGACCGCGGGCCCCACCTCCACCGAGCACCAGGATGATCTCCTCCATCCGGCCATGCTACGACGTTCGGGGCGCGGGCGGCTCGCTCAGAACGGCGTCGCTTCGGTCGCCGACCCGTCCGTCGCCGGCGCCGCCGCCGGGTCGGCGGCCGCTCCCTCCGGCGGTCGGTCTCCGACCCGCGGCAGGCGCTCGATGCGCTCGACCCGCTGCGCCTCGATCCGGTTGGCGTAGCGGCGGCGTCCGTCCCCGTCGGTCCAGGCGTCGGTGATCAGCCGCCCCTCGAGGTAGACCGGGTCGCCCTTGGCGAGCCCCTCGCACGCCTGCGCCCGGTCGCGCCACGCCTGGACGTCCACGAAGTCCGGGCCACGCTCGCTCGCGGGACGTTCCTGGACCGCTACGGAGAAGCGGGCGCGGGCGTGGCCCTGCTCGGTACGGTCGACCTCGGCGTCCCGCGTCAGGTTGCCGATCAGTCGGACGCGGTTGGCGGCGTCGCGCAGACGCGGTTGATCGCGGGCGTCGATCGCGAACGCGTCGTCTTCGTCGCGCGCCCCCAGGCCCAGCAGCTCGACGCGCCGGCCGATCAGGTCGAGGGTCGCGCGCGTGGAACCGTCGTCCGCCTCGTAGGTGCGGCGCTCGAGGCGTCCCTCCACCCAGAGCGGCGTGCCGGTGCGCAGGTGATCGACCACCCGTTCGGCCTGCGCGCCGAAGACGGTGACGCGCTGGTACCACGGCCGGGCGCGCAGCGCGCCCTCCTCGTCGTGCAGGTGGTCGTCGCCGCCGAGATCGAGGCGAAGCACCGCCAATCCCGCGGGCGTGTAGCGGAGGTCGGGGTCGCGCACCAGGGTGCCGATCAGCAGGGCGTGGTTCAGTCCGAGGGCCATGTCGTGCTCCTGTTCCGACGCCGCGAGGCGGTACCCGACGCGCCGTCGGGCCTCGACCGGTCCGGCGCGGCGTCCGGACCGTCGCCCCGAAGCGCGCCGTTCGCGCCCTGGGGACCCGCAGCGTAGGGGGGCGTCGGACGGTCCGCGACGCCCGTCGGGCGTGGGGCCGAGCGGATCCGCCCCCGCTGCCGGGTCCCGTCCCGCTACGGTCCGAACGCAGGTCGGCGCCGCCGGCGCCCTGCTAGGCTCGCACCCGTGCCGGTCGCGACCGTCTTCCTCCTGTTCGCCGCGACCCACCTGGCCTCGAACTTCGTCCGCAGCGCCAACGCGGTGCTCGCCGACGACCTGGTCCGCGACGTCGGACTCGGCGACGCCGCCCTGGGCGTCACGACCAGCCTCTTCTTCCTCGGCTTCGCGGCGGCGCAGCTCCCGCTCGGCGCGGCGCTCGACCGCTACGGCGCGCGGAGGGTGGTCCCGGCGCTCCTGAGCGTGGCCGTGGTCGGGTCGCTCCTGTTCGCCGCTGCCGACGACGCCGTAGGCCTCGCGCTCGGCCGGGCCCTGCTCGGGGTGGGGACGGCCGGCGTGCTCATGGGCGGCCTGAAGGTCCTGTCGCAGCGGACCGAACCGGGACGGTTCGCGGTGCTCTCCGGCGCGCTGCTCGCCATCGGTTCGGCCGGGGCGCTGGTCGCGGCGACGCCGCTGGCCTGGGCGGCGGACGCCTTCGGCTGGCGCGCCGTGTTCGTGGCGAGCGCCGCGCTGCTCGCCGGCTGCGCCGTGGCGGTGGCCCGCTTCGCGGGTCCGGCCCCGCTCGCCGTGGACGACGGCGCGGGCACGGAGGTCG
>SLSQ01000165.1 GCA_007130355.1 Trueperaceae bacterium | reverse complement strand
TGCGCCCGGCGCGCCGGATCCGCGCGCGCATCGTCCACCCCTCAGACCCAGGCTCGCACTCGCTGCGCCCGAGGCATTCGTCGGTGACCGTCGCCTCCGCGTGGTCCCCGCGCCGGAGGGCGAAGCCGAGCTCGACGCGGGCGCCGGAATTCGCCTGCGTCTTCGGACCGCGTCGCCGCGACGGGCGTCGGCCTCAGCGCGGGATCACCTGGAGGAGCAGGGCGCTCGAGCCCCACGCCACGCCGAGATAGATGGTGAGGCGCTGCAGACCGCCGCGCGTACCGCCGGAGGTCCCGAAGTCCTGCCCGCCGCCCCCGCCGGACAGCCCGTCGCCCAGGCCCGCCTGCTTCGGCTCCTGGAGCAGCACGACGGCGGTGAGCGACACGGAGACGAGCACGAACAATGCAAGTACCAACCAGAACAACGGACTACCTCCCATGGGGACCGCCACGGTCGTGGCGGAACGGGTGCGCGGGGTCGCCTGAGCGTTCGCGACGAGCGACGCCGACGGAACGGCGTCGACGGAACCTGGTGCCGGGAGCGGGATTCGAACCCGCACGGGTCTCCCCGGTAGATTTTGAGTCTACTGCGTCTACCGTTCCGCCATCCCGGCGCGGGACCAATGTCCGAATCTAGCAACGGGCGGGGGTCCGGTCAACCGGCGCCGATGCAGTTTCCGCCGCGACCGCACGACGGAACGCCGGTGCTAGCATGCCCCGGGGCTACGCGCCCGTCGTTTCGGAGGGTCTTCGTTCCATGAGCATCGCCGTCGTCCGCTTTCCAGGCTCCAACTGCGACACCGACGTCCTGCACGCGTTGGGCGCGGTCCTGGCCCACCCCGTGCACGAGGTCGCCCACACCGACGCCGACCTCGGCGCCGCCAGCGCCGTGATCGTGCCCGGCGGCTTCAGCTACGGCGACCACCTGCGCGCCGGCGCGCTCGCCGCCCGTAGTCCGGTCGTCGCCGCCGTCGCCGCCTTCGCCGGCCGCGGGGGGCCGGTGCTCGGGATTTGCAACGGCTTCCAGATCCTCACCGAGGCGCGTCTGCTCCCCGGCGCCCTGGCGCGCAACGACGGCCTTCGGTTCGTCTGCCGCGACGTGCACCTGCGGGTCGAGCGGGACGGCCCCCCGTTCCTGAGCCGGACGCGCCGCGGCGAGATCGTACGCCTGCCGGTCGCGCACCACGACGGCCGCTACGTCGCGCCGACCGAGACCCTCGACCGCCTCGAGGGGGAGGGGCGGGTCGCGTTGCGCTACGTCGACGCCGAAGGCCGACGCGACCCGGAGGCGAACCCGAACGGCAGCGACCGCGCGATCGCCGGCGTCGTGAACGAGGCCGGCAACGTGCTCGGCATGATGCCGCACCCCGAACGGGCGGTCGAGCCGCTGCTGGGCGGCGACGACGGCCTGCGGATCCTCGGTTCGCTCGTCGACGCCCTCGCCGGGCGCGCGGCGGAGGCGCCCGCATGAGCGGGGAGCGTGTGCACGCCGCGGCGGCCGCGGGGTCCGACCTGCGCGCCCGAGCGTCCGAGTTCGGCCTCACCGCCGACGAGTTCGACCGCATCGCCGCCGGCATGGGCCGCGCCCCGAACGCGCTCGAGGCCGCCATGGCCGGCGCGCTCTGGAGCGAGCATTGCGGCTACAAGAACTCCCGCCCGTTGCTTCGCCGTCTGCCGACCGAGGGCCCGCAGGTGCTGCAGGGACCGGGCGAGAACGCCGGCGTCGTCGACCTCGGGGACGGCCTGGCGCTCGCCTTCAAGATGGAGAGCCACAACCACCCCAGCGCCGTCGAGCCGGTCCAAGGAGCCGCCACCGGCGTCGGCGGGATCCTCCGCGACATCTTCGCGATGGGCGCCCGACCGATCGCCGTCCTCGACTCGCTCCGGTTCGGCCCGCTCGAGCATCCGCGCACGCGCTACCTGCTGCACGGCGTGGTCGAGGGGATCGCCTCGTACGGCAACGCCGTCGGCGTGCCCACCGTCGGCGGCGACCTCGCCTTCCACCCCGGGTACCTCGAGAACCCGCTCGTGAACGTGATGGCGCTCGGCGTCCTGCGCACCGAGGAGCTGCAGAGCGGCACCGTCGGCGCGCCCGGGAACCGGTTGCTCTACGTGGGCTCCCGCACCGGCCGGGACGGCCTCGGCGGCGCGGTCTTCGCCTCGGCCGACCTGCACGGCGGCTCCTCCGAGGACCGGCCGGCCGTGCAGGTCGGCGACCCGTTCCTCGAGAAGCAGCTGCTCGAGGCGACCCTCGCCGTCACCGCCGCCGGCGTGGCGGTCGGCGTGCAGGACATGGGCGCCGCCGGCCTCACCAGCAGCGTCGCCGAGATGGCGCACCGGGCCGGGCGCGGGGTCGACCTGGACGTCGACGCCGTACCGAGGCGCGAACGTGGGATGACCCCGTTCGAGGTGATGCTTTCCGAGTCGCAGGAGCGGATGGTCCTCACCGTGGAACCGGGCCGCGAGGAGGAGGTCGTGGCGATCCTCGACCGCTACGAGCTCGACCACGCCTGGATCGGGACGGTCGAGGACCACGACGCGTTCCGGGTGCTCTCGGGCGGTCGGGTGGTGGCCGACCTGCCGGTGGCGCTGGTGAACGAACCTCCGGCGTACGAACGCGACCACCACGAGGACCCGGCGGTCGCCGCGGCGCGCGCCCGGAGGCCCGACCCACAGCTGCCCGACGATCCGGGCGCCGTGCTCGAGGCGCTGGTCGCCGCGCCCGGGCTCGCCTCGACCGAGCCGATCTGGCGCCAGTTCGATCACCAGGTACGGACCGACACGGTGGTGGCCCCCGGCGCGGCCGACGCGGCGGTGCTCCGCATCAAGGGCGCCCGCCAGGGCGTCGCCGCGACCGTCGACGCGAACCCGCGCCTCGCCTCGCTCGACCCGTACGCCGGCGCGGTCCTCTCCGTGGCCGAGGCGTACCGGAACCTGAGCTCCGTCGGGGCCGAACCGCTCGGCGTGACCGACAACCTGAACTTCGGCAACCCCGAGCGCCCGACCGTCTACCACCAGATGGTCCGCGCCGTCGACGGGCTGCGCGACGCCTGCGCCGCCCTCGGCACCCCCGTCACCGGCGGCAACGTCAGCCTCTACAACCAGTGGCGCGACGGCGACGTCGACCGGGCGATTCCGCCCAGCCCCACCGTCGGCATGGTCGGCGTGCTGCCCGACGTGCGCCGCCACGCCACCCTCGGACTGAAGCGCGCCGGCGACCGGCTCTGGCTGGTCGGCGAGGGGACGGACGAACTCGGCGGCAGCGCCTACCTCGCCCACCTGCACGGCCTCGAGGAGGGCGCGCCGCCCGCCTGCGACCTGGCGCGCGAAGCCGCCGTAGGCACCGTCGTGCGCCGGTTGATCCAGGACGGCTTCATCGACACCGCGCACGACGTGGGCGAAGGCGGCCTCGCCGTCGCGGTGGCCGAGATGACCTTCCCGAACGACGTGGGCGCCGCGATCGACGCCAGCGCCGGAGCGCCTACCGGCACCCGCTGGGACGCCGCGCTCTTCGGCGAAGCGCCCGGGCGGATCGTGATCGCAGCGCCTCCGGACCGGAGCGACGCGATCGAAGCGGCGCTGCGGACGGCGGGGGTGCCCTGGTCGGTGCTGGGCCGAGCCGGCGGCGACGCCCTGGTGCTGCGCCTGACCGACCCCGACCGCACCGTCCGCCGTCCGGTGGCGCGGTTGCGGTCGGCGCACGAGGCGCCGATCGAAGAGGCGCTGCGGGACGGATGACGACCGCGACGCGCACCCCCCGCGGACGGAGGAGACCGTGAGCACCTTCCGAGACGACCGACCGGTCGAAGAGTGCGGCGTCGTCGCGGTTCGGCTCGGCGACCCGCCGAACGGCGTCGACGGTCCGGCCCCGGCCGGCGACGCCCGCGACGTGGCCGGCCTCTGCCACCTGGGCCTGTTCGCCCTCCAGCACCGCGGGCAGGAGTCGTGCGGCATCGCCGTCACCGGCGGGAGCGAGTTCCGGATCGAGAAGGACATGGGCCTGGTGGCCGAGGTGTTCGACGAGGACCGCCTCGACCGGCTGCGGTTCGCCGGCGCGCGCGTGGGCATCGGGCACACTCGCTACTCGACCACCGGCTCCAGCCACCGCTTCAACGCCCAGCCGCTCACCGTCCGCAGCAACAAGGGCCTGATCGCGCTGGCGCACAACGGCAACTTCACGAACGCCCGCCCGATGCGCGACCGGATGCTCGACGAGGGCGCCGTCTTCCAGACCACGAACGACAGCGAGGTGATGATCAACCTCGTCGCCCGCTATGCCGACCTGGACCTGATCGACGCCACCGCACGCGCCATGACCGAGCTCGAGGGCGGCTTCGCCGTGGTGCTCGCCGACCGCGACCGGATCGTCGCGCTGCGCGACCGGCACGGCGTGCGCCCGCTCGTGATCGGCCGGACCGACGACGGCGGCTACGTCTTCGCCAGCGAACCGGCCGCGCTCTCGGTGATCGGGGCGCGCTTCCTGCGCGACGTCCGGCCGGGCGAGATCGTCTCGGCCGGACCGGACGGACTGACCGAGCGCCAGGTGCTGCCCCCCGAGCCGACCCCGTGCGCCTTCGAGTGGATCTACTTCGCCCGCGGCGACGCGACCCTCGACGGCGCCCCGGTCCACGAGGCCCGCATCCGCATGGGGGAGCGGCTCTTCCACGAGGCGCCCGCCGACGTCGACCTGGTCGTGGGCGTACCGGAATCCGGCCTCGCCGCCGCGCTCGGCTACGCCCGCGCCAGCGGCGTGCCGTACGAGATCGGACTCTACAAGAGTCCGTACGCCGGCCGTACCTTCATCAACCCGAACCAGCGCCTACGCGAGCGGAAGGTGCGCCTCAAGCTGGCCGCCACCGGCGCCGTGGCCGGGAAACGGGTCGTGCTCGTCGACGACTCGATCGTGCGGGGCACCACCTCCGGCCGGATCGTCGGCCTGCTGCGCGAGGCCGGCGCGCGCGAGGTGCACTTCCGGGTGTCGAGCCCGCCGATCCGCTGGCCGTGCTACTACGGGATCGACACCGCCGCCCGCAAGGAGCTGGCCGCCGCCACCATGACGGTCGAGGCGATCCGCGAACGGATCGGCGCCGAGAGCCTCGCCTACCTCAGCGAGGACGGCCTGCGGGCCGCGATCGGCATCGGCCGGACCTGCACCGCCTGCTTCGACGGGCACTACCCGGCCGGCCATCCCGGCGACGAGGTCGAGAAGGAGACCCTCGAAGCGCTCGGCGTGCTGTGAGCCGCCGTTCGGCCCCCGAGCCGCGGCGAGCGGCCCGCACGGCGGACGTCAGCGCGGGGCCGAGGTCGCCTCGATCAGCGCGACCGCGAGCGCGTAGCCGGCGCCGCGCGTGACCGTCCCGCTCGTGGGCACGCCGTCGGGCCAGAGGCCGACGGCACGGAGCGCGGCGGGCGTGGCGTCGTCCGGACAGGGGCCGCCCAAGCGGCAGGAGGCGGACCGTTGCACCGGAGCGACCCCCGACGCCTCCGCCGGTCCGGCGGCGCCGCCGTGCGACGCGACCAGGTCGCGGGCCACCTCCGGCGCGTGCAGGAACCGGGTCGCGACGTTCGCCGCGAGGTACACGTACGAGAGCGCCGCGACGTCGGCACCGAGGTTCGGCGCGTTGTCGTAGCCGCCCAGCGCCAGGCCCCGGCCGAGCAGCGTCCGGTACGCCCGATGGTGCGGGTGGTCGACCGGCCCCACCGGACGGGGCGGACGCGGGTCGGGCAGGTACGCGTCCCGGTCGCGCAGGGCGCGGCGGACCTCCGCCACGAACGCCGCGTCGGTCGCCAGGGAGCGTGGGTCGGCCGGGTCGCCGTCGAGCCGAGCCGCGCGCGCGGCGGCGACGCCGACGCCCTCCGCCACCGCCATGCCGGTCGGCACCACGCGGACGCTCGAGTGCGCCACCGCGTCGTACCCGGCCGAACGACCCACCGCCCAGAGGCCGGCCGGACCGTGCTCCGGCACCGCCACGCAGAGCGGGATCCCGTACACCGGCGGGGTGCCGAACACGTAGCCGGAGTCGTGCGGCGTGAGCGCCTGGAGGTCGAGCGGGTAGCCGCCCATCGCCACGTCGAACGCGCCGGTCCGGCCGTCCAGCAGGTGGTCGGCGTCCAGCACGCAGACGGCGTGCAGGTGGCGCGTCTCGCGCAGGTACAGCCGCTCGGCCACCCCGCCCAGGCGCGCGGACTCGAAGCCGGGCAGGCGCGTCCGCAGCCAGTCGACGGCGCGCTCCGCCTCCGTGGCCGCTTCGCGTCGAGCGCGGGCGCGGTCGCCTTCGTCGGTCCAGTCGACGTCGTGGATCAACAGCGCGTTCGCCCAGACCCGACCGTGGTCGTCGCGTCCCAGGTTCAGGCCCCGCAGGCGCATGCCGGCCCGTTCGGCCGGGTACGAGGCCGGCACGCCCCCGAAGTGCCCCCACGCGACGCGGTCGTCGACGGTGGCCCACGAACGGCCGAGACGGTTCGCGGCCGACCGCAGCGCGCCCCAGTCGATCCCGTCGATCCGGAACACGAGCGTGTCCGCCATCCGCAGCGACACGCCGAACCGCTCGAAGCCGACGTCCGCCCGCGCGCCGGCCGCGACGGCGAAGGCGAGGTCCTGGTCCCCGTCGATCGCCTGGCGAGCGCGCGCGCCGCCGCCCTCCCAGACGACGCCCGCCACCGCGCCCTCCTCGGACGCGATCCGAAGGTCGCGCACGCCGAGGCGGACCTCGACCCCCGCCTCGGCGAGGAGCTCGGCGAAGACCGATTCGGCCCGCTCCGGATCGAACGACCGGCCGCCACCGACGCGGTCCCACCAGCGCCGGAAGATCCCCTCGTGGGTCGACACCGGCGTGGTCCGTACGTCGAGCACGTTCATGGCGCCGAGCGTGAAGAGTCCGCCGAGCCGGGCGTCCGGGGTCGCCAGAAGGGTCGCGGCGCCCGACTCGGCGGCGGCCACGGCGGCGGCGATCGCCTCCGGCTCGCTGCCGAGCACGACCACGTCGTAGGCGTCCGGTCCCAGTTCGGAGGTCGGCTCCGGCCCCGCCGCGGCCGGCGTCGCGCCGGCGAGCAGGAGCAGCGCGAGCGCGACCGTGGGCCAGAGCGGGCGGCGGCGGGCGGCGGCGGAGGCGGAACGGGCGTCGTCCGTGCGGCGTGCGGCGTCCATGCGACGCAGGGTACGGCTCGGTTCATGAGTTCCGCGTCGCCCCGCGACCGGTGCTATCGTCGCGGACGATGCGACGGAACCTGCTCCCCCTGCTCGGACTGGCCGGTCTGCTGTGGACCGCCGCCTGCGCCCCCGAAGGCACCCGCTCCCTGCACGAGGTCGTGCTCGCCGACGAGACCTCGGTCGAGCGGTACCGCTACGGCTACGCCTTCGGCGGTGCCGCCCGCCTGCCCCTGCCGGAAGGCACCGACGTGGCCCTCGGCGAACGCGTCGGCGACGCCGCCGAGGACGTGCCGTTCGCGGTGGCGGGCGCCCACCGCCTGGGCGACGACGAGGAACCGTTCCTGCGCGACCGGTTCGACGCGGTCGGCGACCCGCCGCTGCGCGCCGTGCGCGTACCGCTCAGCAGCGACCTGCGCCTGACGGTCGAGCGCCCGGTCGATCGGGCCTGGTACTTCGACGGCGACCGCTGGTTCGAGCTTCCGCGCGACATGACGGCGCCGCTCGTCGTCGACTTCGCACCTCGCCCGGTCTCCAACCCGTTCCGCGGCGCGGGCGCGTTGACGCCCGCCGAGGCGGACGCGCTCGCCCGCGGCCTCGCCTCCGACGGCGCACGGAAGGTGGTGTCGTGGGAACGCCCGGACGAGGAGGCGGAACCCCGCACCGTGCTCGACTTCCTGAGCGACGACGACGAGGCGGAACGCGACCGTCCGGCCTGGGCGCCGCGCGCCCCGGACGGCGTCGACGAGTACCGCCACAGCCTCTTCCACGTCCAGACGGGCGTCGAGACCGACGCCAGCGCCTATCGGGCGCCGCAGCGCACCTCGCTGCACGAGGTGATCGCCCGCGGCGCGCAGGGCGCGGCGCCCGACCGCGACCGGTTCGTGCTGCTGCGCGACCGCGACGAACTGCGCACCTTCTGGAACCAGGTGCACCCCGGCTCGACGCCGCCCCTGCCGGAGGTGCGGTTCGGTCGCGAGACCCTGGTCGGGATCCGGCTGGCCCAACGACCGACCGGCGGCTACGGCATCGAGGTGGTACGGACGTACCGGGACGGCAGCGAGCTCTTCGTCGACCTGCGGCTGACCGAACCGGACCCGGACGGCATCCAGACGCAGGCGTTGACCGCGCCGTGGGTCCTCGCGACCGTCCTCGGGAGCGACGCCGACGTGGTCTGGTTCCGCGATCCGGACGACGGCACGCTGTTCGCGGTCGCCCGGAGCGACTGACGGCGCGCCGTCCCGGAGGCGCTCGGGAGGGCGTCAGGTCAGCGAGGCGGGGTCGAAGAGGCGTCGGTACTCGTCCCCCGCGAACCGGTCGGTGAAGCCGGCCAGATAGTCGGTGACGGCCCGCAGCAGGCCCCGCTCGTCGGCGGCGGCCTGCCACTCCGGGGGCAGCATGGTCGGCGTCGCGACGTACGCCTGGTGCAGCTCCGAGAGGATCCGGTCCGCCTTGCGGGACATGCGGATCTGCCGGTGGTGCCGGTAGAGGTTGGCGTAGAGGAACCGCTTCAGCTCGGCCTGCTCGCGCGTGCCTTCGTCGGAACCGCTCGCCAGCGGTTCGGGGTGGGCCCGCACCGCCTCGACCGAGTCGACGCCGAACCGTTCCAACCGCGCGTGCGTCGCCACGATCACGTCCTCGATGCTGCGCCCGAGCACGTCCCGCACCAGGCGGTAGCGTTCCTCGTCCCCGAACCGTGCCGGGTCCGCGCCCAACGCCTCGATCCGCTCCGCCAGCCACGGCAGTTCGGCGATCCGGACGCCGTCGAGCAGCCCGGCGCGCAGCCCGTCGTCCAGGTCGTGCGCGTTGTACGCCATCTCGTCGGCGAGGTTCACGATCTGCGCTTCGAGGGCGGGCCGGCGGTCCGGTTCCCAGGCGGCGTCGGGCAGGTCGTACTCCGTCTCGTGCTTCATGATCCCCTCGAGCGTCTCCCAGGTCAGGTTCAGCCCGTCGAACGCCGGGTAGCGCCGCTCGAGCTCGGTGACGATCCGCAGGCTCTGCACGTTGTGGTCGAAGCCGCCGACCTCGCTCGCGAGGCGATCGAGCGCCGCCTCGCCGGCGTGCCCGAACGGCGGGTGGCCGAGGTCGTGCGCCAGCGCGATCGTCTCCGCCAGGTCCTCGTTCGCGCCGAGCGCGCGGCAGATCGCCTTGGCGACCTGCGCCACTTCGAGCGTGTGCGTGAGGCGGGTGCGGTAGTGGTCCCCCTGCGCGTTCACGAAGACCTGGGTCTTGTACTCGAGCCGGCGGAAGGCGGTGGTGTGGATCACGCGGTCGCGATCCTTCTGAAAGGCTGTGCGGTAGCGGGCTTCCGACTCCGCGTGCGTCCGCCCACGGCTCTCCGCGGCCAGCGCGGCGTACGGAGCGAGGGCGGCGCGTTCCCGCTCTTCGAGGCGTGCGCGCGGCATCAGCATGTCGCGACGGTACCGCGCGGCCACGGTAGCCTGCACGGCGCGCCGCCGTCGGCGGCGGGAGAGGAGCCAAGGTGGCGGAGCTCGACGCGCTGCTCGACACCGCGATCGACCTGGCCGAGCGGGCGGGACGCACCACGCTCGGGCACTTCCGCAACGGGGTGCGGCCGGACTGGAAGGAGGACGAGACCCCCGTCACCGTCGCCGACCGCGAGGCGGAGACGCTGGTGCGGCACGCCCTCGAGCGGACCCATCCCGACCACGCCGTGGTGGGGGAGGAGTTCGGCGCCCAGGACGGGACGGCGCCGTACCGGTGGTGGATCGATCCGATCGACGGGACCAAGGCGTTCGTGCGGGGCGTACCGACCTACGGCGTGCTGATCGGCCTCGAACGGGAGGGGGTGCCGGTGGTCGGCGTCGCCGCCTTCCCGGCGCTGGGCGAGACGGTCGCCGCCGCCGTCGGCCGCGGCTGCCGCCTGAACGGCCGTCGCTGCTTCGTCTCCGATGTCTCCGACCTGGCCCGCGCGGCGGTGTCGACCACCGATCCGGGCGCCTTCGCGCCGCTCGGCCGCGAGCGGGCCTGGAGCCGGTTGGCCCGCGCCGCCTGGATCCGGGCCGGCTGGGGCGACGCCTACGGCTACGCGCTGGTCGCGAGCGGCCGGATCGAAGTGATGGCCGACCCGGCGCTGAACGCGTGGGACGCGGCGCCGTTCCCGGTAATCCTGAGGGAGGCGGGTGGATGGTTCGGCGACTGGAACGGACGGGAGGGGATGCACGGCGGCGAGGGGCTCGCGACGAACGCGGCGCTCCGCACCGCGGTGCTGCGGACCCTCGCGGACGGGAACGGCGCCGGCGACACGGTCCCCCGCGGCGAAGCCGATACGCTGACGCCATGAGCCCGTTCCCGCGCCGCCCGACCGTGACCGTGCCGGTCGGATCCGTCCCGATCGGTTCCGAGCACCCGGTCGTGGTCCAGTCGATGACGAACACCGACACCCGCGACGTGCACGGCACCGCCGCTCAGGTCGCGGCGCTGCACCGTGCCGGCAGCGAGATCGTGCGGATCACCGTCAACGACGAGGCGGCGGCCGAGGCGGTGCCGGAGATCGCCCGGATCCTCGAGGATCACGGCCTCGACGTGCCGCTGGTCGGCGACTTCCACTACAACGGCCACCAGCTGCTCCGGCGCGTCCCGAGGGCGGCCGCGGCCCTGGCGAAGTACCGGATCAACCCGGGCAACGTCGGCGTCGGCGTGCGGCACGACGAGAACTTCCGCGAGATCGTCCGCATCGCCGCGGAGCACGACGTTCCGGTGCGGATCGGCGTCAACTGGGGCAGCCTCGATCCCGACCTGCTCGCCCGGCGCATGGACGCGAACGCCCGTTCCGACGATCCGGCCGACGCGCACGAGGTCACGATCCGCGCGATGGTCGAATCGGCGATCCGGTCGGCCGAGATGGCCGAGGAGGCCGGCCTGGCGCACGACCGGATCGTGCTCAGCGCCAAGGTGAGCCGGGTGCCCGACATGTGGGACGTCTACCGGCGCCTGGCCGCCGCCTGCGACCTGCCCCTGCACCTCGGGCTGACCGAAGCGGGCATGGGCGTCAAGGGGACGGTCGCCTCGACGGCCGGGCTGGCGCCGTTGCTGGCCGACGGGATCGGCGACACGATCCGCGTGTCGCTCACGCCCGATCCGGGCGCCCCGCGCGAGCGGGAGGTCGAGATCGCGCAGGAGGTCCTCGCCGCGCTCGACGTCCGCCGCTTCGCGCCGAGCGTCACCGCCTGCCCCGGCTGCGGACGCACCACCAGCACCCTGTTCCAGGAGCTCGCCCGCGACGTGGACGCCTACCTCAAGGAGCGGATGCCCCGCTGGCGGGAGCGCTACCCCGGCGTCGAGCGCATGAACGTGGCGGTGATGGGGTGCGTCGTGAACGGGCCGGGCGAGTCGAAGCACGCCGACATCGGCATCAGCCTGCCCGGCACCGGCGAGCGTCCCCGTGCGCCCGTCTACCAGGACGGCGCGCACGTCGAGACCTTGAGCGGCGACGGCGCCGAGATCGCCGCCGCCTTCACCGAACGGGTCGACCGCTACGTCCGGACCCGTTACGGGGGAGGCGCGGACGACTGAGGTCGCGGCGGCTCGGCCGCGCCGGAGCCGCCGGGCGCCAGGTGGATCGTGCGGGTCGGGAAGGCGAACGACACGCCGCGCTCCTCGAACGCCTCGACCAGCGCCAGGTTGATCTCCTGCTGCACGTCCATGTACGTCGCGAAGTCGGGTTCGAGGACCCAGTACACGACCTCGAAGTCGAGCGAGAAGTCCCCGAACCCGAAGAAGTGGGCGCGGTCGAAGCGGACGGGGTCGCGGGCGTCGACGATGCTGCGGACCAGGTCCGGGATCGCGCGCAGGCGCGACGCCGGCGTGTCGTACGTCACCCCGAAGCGGAACACCACACGGCGCTCCCGCATCCGCTTGTAGTTGCGGATCCGGCTGGTCAGCAGGTCGTTGTTCGCGAACACGAGCTGCTCCCCCGACAGGCTCCGTACCCGCGTCGTCCGCAGCCCCACGTTCTCGATCGTGCCCATCAGGTCGTCGACGATCACGAAGTCGCCGATCTCGAACGGCTTGTCGAACACGATCGACAGCGACGCGAACAGGTCGCCCAAGATGTTCTGGAGCGCCAGCCCGATCGCGACCGAAGCGATCCCGATCCCCGCCAGCAGGGCGGTGATGTCGATCCCGACGTTCTCGAGCGCCAGGAGGATCAGCACCGTGTAGATCGCGAGGCGGCCGAGGAACACGATCGCGGCGAAGGTCGTCTTGCGCCCCGCGTCGATCGTCGTGTCCGCTCGGGCGCGGCCCACGGCGGTCTGGATCGTGGCGTCGCCCCACACGCCGAGCTGCCAGAACAGCGCCAGCGTGAGCACCACGCCGATCCCGTTCGAGGTCGCCTCCGGCAGGTCGAGCAGGCGCGAGCCCGCCCACGCCGCGAAGATCCAGAGCAGCGCCGGCTGCACCCGCTGGATCGTGCCGGTGACCAGTTCGTCGGCCAGCGTCCGATGGCCCGCCGCCCGGCGCACCGCCCACCCCTTCAGGACGCGTACGCCACGCCGCGACGCCCAAGCGACGGCGGCGGCGGTCAGGAGCGCGGCGATCCAACGGAGCGGCGCGTTCCCGAGCACCGTCGTCTCGTGCAGCACCGAAAGGTCCATGCCTCACGGTACCCGACGCGGCCGAAGGCTACCCTGCGTGCCATGCGGATCTACACGAGGAGCGGAGACGACGGGAGCACCGGACTGTTCGGCGGGGGGCGGGTCGGAAAGGACGACCCGCGCGTCCGCGCCTACGGGGCGGTCGACGAGGCGAACGCGCACCTGGGCGTCGCACGGGCCGCGCTGGCGGACGACGCGGAGCTCGACGCGCTGCTCGCCCGGTTGCAGCACACGCTGTTCACGGTCGGTGCCGACCTGGCCACGCCCGCGGGGGCCGCGGCGCGGGCGCACCTGACGCCGGTGACCGACGCGGACGTCGAGGAGCTGGAACGAACGATCGACGCCTGGGACGCGCAGTCGCCGCCGCTCACGGCGTTCGTGCTGCCCGGCGGGCATCCGGCCTCCGCCGCGCTCCACGTCGCTCGGGCGGTGCTGCGCCGGGCGGAGCGGGACACCGTCGCCACGGCCCGTCAGTACGACCTGAACCCGGCGGCCGCCCGCTGGCTGAACCGGTGTTCCGACCTGCTGTTCGTGCTCGCCCGCGCCGCGAACGTGCGCACGAACAGCGCCGAGACGCTCTGGGATCCGGCCGCGGCCGGCGGCTAGGACCGAGGAGCCGCTACGGCGCCCGGAGGGGCGAGCCGCCGCAGTTCGCGCAGCGACGTGGCGCCGGTCCGATCGAGCTCACGGATCAGCCCGTCGTGCACCCGCGCCACCAGGCCGGGCCCGTCGTAGATCAGGGCGGTGTAGAGCTGCAGCAGGTCGGCGCCCGCCACGATCCGGGCCAGCGCCTCCTCCGGTCCGTCGATCCCGCCGACCGACACGATCGGAAGGTCGGTCGCCGCGCGCAGGGTGCGGAGCGCCGCCCGGGCGCGGAGCTGGAGCGGTCGACCGGAAAGTCCGCCGGGCCGTCCGGGATCGTGGCGCAGTCCGGCGCGGGCGACGGTGGTGTTCGTCGCGATGAGGCCGGCGGCGCCGGCCGCCTCGACGACGCGGGCGGCGGCGCTGGCGGCCTCCTCGTCCAGGTCGGGGCCGAGCTTGACGAGGACCGGCGTGGCGTCGGCGTCCGCCACCACGGCCGCGACCAGGTCGTGCAGCCGGTCGGCGTCCTGCAGCCCGCGCAGGCCCTCGGTGTTCGGCGACGAGACGTTGATCGCCAGCCAGTCGGCCCACGGCGCCGCCAGGCGCGCGACCGTGCGGTAGTCGTCCGCCGCCGACGCGAACGGCGTCGCCGCGTTCTTGCCCAGGTTCACGCCGACCGGAACGTCGGGCCAGGCGCCGGCGTCGCGCCACCGTTCGAAGCGACGGAGCGCCGCCTCGACCCCTTCGCTCGGGAAGCCCATGGCGTTGATCACCGCCCGGTCGGCGGGCAGGCGGACGACACGGGGACGCGGGTTGCCCGGCTGCGGGCGGGGCGTGACGGTGCCGATCTCGACGTGTCCGAAGCCGAGCGCCCCCCAGATCGGGAGCGCCGCGCCGGTCTTGTCGAGCCCGGCCGCGACCCCGACCGGCGCCGGGAAACGGACGCCGAAGGCGTGCACCTCCAGGCGCGGGTCGCGGCGCTCGAAACGGCCGGCGAGCCAGCGCCGAACCGGTCCGGAGCGCGCGACGCAGGAGAGCGCGCCCACGGTCGCTTCGTGGGCGCGCTCGGCGTCGAGGGCGAAGAGAGCGGGACGGATCAGGCGGTACACGCCGTCACTCTATCGTTCCGCCCCTGGCGTTCAGCGCACGGAGGGCGGACGGGTGGGGCGCACCTCGATCTTCGACGGCAGGGTGCGGCCGGGCATGCGCAGCAGCATCAGCACCAGCGCGCCGACGTCCTCCGGCTGGATCTTCCAGGCGTCGGCGTCGCTCGGCTCGTGCCCGCCGAAGTGGCTCGCGACCGATCCCGGCATGATCGTCGAGACGCGGATCCCGTGCTTGCGGAGGTCGAGCATGATCGCCTGGCTGAAGCCGGTCAGCCCGAACTTGCTGGCGTTGTAGGCGGAACCGCCGGCGAAGAAGTTCGTTCCGGCCAGCGAGCCGATCGTTACGATCGTGCCGGCCGCTTCGCGGATCGGTTCGAGGGCCGCCTTGACCGAGTAGAAGACCCCGGTGAGGTTCGTGTCGATCACGTCGCGCCAGGTTTCGGGCGCGAGCTCTTCGACGCTCGCGAAGGCGCCGATCCCGGCGTTGGCGATCAGGGCGTCGAGGCGGCCGTGCGCGCGGACCGCTTCGGCGACGGCGGCGCGCTGCTGGTCGAGGTCGCGCACGTCGCACGCCACGCCGACGGCGCGGCCGCCCCCGCGGGCGGCGAGGCGTTCGGCCGCTTCGGCCACGGGGCGTTCGCTGCGCGCGGTGATCACGACGTCGGCGCCGGCGTCCACGAGGGCGGCGGCGATGCCGTAGCCGATCCCCTTGCTGCCGCCGGTGATCAGGGCGGAGGTTCCGGCGAGGTCGCGGCGGTCGGGTTCGGTCGCGGATTCGCTCATGGCGGGACGCTAGCACGGGTCGGCGCCGCGGCTCCGTCCGGCCGCGGCGGCCGGGGCGGCGCGACCCGTGGTAGCGTCCGCGCGTGCGTAGCGTCCTGACGCTGATCCGCCACGGGCTCACCGACTGGAACGTCGAAGGACGCTTCCAAGGCCAGACCGACCGCCCCCTGTCGGAGGAGGGCCGTCGCCAGGCGCGCCGGCTCGCCCGGCGGACCTCCCGGTTCGGTCCGGTCTCGACCATCGTCGCGAGCCCCCTCGCGCGCGCCGTCGAGACGGCGCAGCTCGCCTTTCCCGGTCAGGAGATCGCCACCGATCCCCGTCTGATGGAGCTCGACTTCGGCGCCTTCGAGGGCCGGACCCTCGAACAGAACGTCGCGCACCCCGACTGGGAGGCGTGGATGCACGATCCGTACCTGAACCGGACGCCGGACGGAGAGTCCTACCGCGACCTCCGCGAGCGCGTGGTCGCCTGGTACGACGCGATCCCCGAGGACGAGGGACACGTCGTCGCGGTGGCCCACAGCGGCACGATCCAGATGCTGCTCGCCCACCTGCTCGGCCTCGAGAAGCCCCGCTGGCGGAAGCGGATCTACCTGCGCCACAGCAGCGTCAGCCGCGTCGTGCGGCGGGACGGGGTCACCGTGATCGAACGGGTGAACGACACCCGCCATCTGGACGAGAACGGCGCCGACCCGTTCTGGGAATGACGCACGCCCCCGCGCACGGTCCCGCGCCCGCCGTCCCGCCCGCGGAGGCGACCGGCTTCCAGGTCGAGCAGCCCGGCTACCGGGGCGACCTGTCCGGCCTGGCGTACGGGCTGCGGAGCGGCGCGGTCGCGCCGAGCGATCTGGATCTGCCGGCGTTGGTCGACGCCGCCCTCGCCTGGTTCGAGCGGCGGGCGGCGACCGACCTGAACGACGCAAGCACGGCGCTTCCGCTGGTGGCGCAGGTGGTCGAGGTGAAGTTGCGGCTGCTGCTCCCGCAGGCGCCCGACGCGGCGGAGGAGGACGAGGACGATCCGGACGACGCGTCGTCCGACGCCCTGCAGGCGGTCGCGCTGCTCGAGGAGCTCGAGCAGGCGATCGACTTCCTACGTCGCCGCCGTCAGGAACGCGCTTCGGTGCTGCCAGCGCGGGCCGAACGGCCGCAGCTCCCGCGTCCCTCCCGGCCGCTCCGGGCGAACGTCGCGACGCTCGCGAAGCTCGCGTCCCACCTCAAGGGCGGGGCCTACTTCGAGATGAGCCGCGACCGGCTCACGCTCGAGGACGCCGGCCGCCGGCTGCGGGGCGCGCTCGCCCGTTGGGCCCGGGGCGCCCTGCGGACCCTGGTTCCGACGCGCTCGTGGGCCGAACGGACGGTCGTGTTCGCGGCGTTCCTCGAGACGGTCCGGGAGGGCCGGGCGCAGGCGCGCCAAGAGCGAGCGTTCGACGAGATCGAGGTGACGTCGGGGCGCGAACGCTGACGCGGGCGGACCGGGCGGGACCGATCGGGCCCGCCCCGGGGTTCCGCGGACGGGCCCCGGGTCAGGCGGTCGCGGCGGCCCGCTGCTTCGCTTCGCGCTTGCGGAGGTTCGGTTCGAGGGTGCGCTTGCGCAGGCGCAGGTGCTTCGGGGTGACCTCGAGCAGGTCGTCCTCGCCGAGGTACTCGAGCGCCTCCTCGAGCGAGAGCCGCTTCGGCGGGGTCAGCACCAGGTTGTCGTCGCTGCCCGCGGCCCGGACGTTCGTGAGCTTCTTGTTCTTGGTGACGTTCACGTCGAGGTCGCCGGCACGCTGGTGCGCTCCCAGGATCATCCCCACGTACACCTGGGTGCCGGGACCGACGAAGAAGGCGCCGCGGTCCTGGAGCTTGAAGATCGAGTAGGCGTACGCCTCGCCGTCCTCCATCGACACGAGCGACCCGTGCACCCGCGTGCGGATCTCGCCCTTCATCGGTCGGTACCCGTCGAAGATCGAGTTGAGCAGGCCTTCTCCGGCGGTGAGGGTGAGGAACTGCGTGCGGAACCCGAACAGGCCGCGGCTGGGAACGTCGAACTCGGCGCGGGCGCGCCGTTCGCCCTGCTGCAGGTCCTGCAGCTGGCCGCGCCGCTGGTTCAGCGCCTCGATCACGCCGCCGAGGGCGGGGGAGGGCACGTCGACGACGACGCGTTCGTACGGTTCGTGGGTGGCGCCGTCGACCTCGCGGACGATGACCTCCGGCCGCGAGACGCTGAGCTCGAACCCTTCCCGCCGCATCTGCTCGATCAGGATCGACAGGTGCAGCTCGCCCCGACCGGAGACGCGGTAGCTTTCGCCGCCGAGCGGCTCGACCCGGAGGGCGACGTTCGTGAGCAGTTCGCGTTCGAGCCGGTCGGCGATGTGCCGGCTCGTGAGCCAGCGGCCGTCCCGCCCGGCCAGCGGGCTCGTGTTCGGGGCGAGCGTGACCGACACGGTCGGGGCCTCGATCTCCCGGACCGCCAGGCGGTCGGGCCGTTCCGGGTCGGCGAGCGTCTCGCCGATCTGCACCGCCTCGATGCCGGCGAGGGCCACGATGTCGCCGGCCACCGCCTCCTCGACCTCGGTGCGGGCCAACCCGTGGTGGGTGTAGACCTTCGTGACCCGGGCGCGGACCTCGCCGCCGTCCCGCGCCATCCGCAGCAGGGCGTCGCCGGTCCGGATCCGGCCCCGCTTCAGCCGACCGATCGCGAGGCGTCCGACGTAGTCGTCGTAGTCCAGGTTCCCGACCTGGAGCAGGGCCGGTCCCTCGGGATCGTCGTCGGCGGCCGGCAGGTGGGACCGGATCGTCTCGAACAGGGCGCGCAGATCGTCCGCGGGAGGTTCGCCGTCGCGCCACGCCCGCCCCTCGATGGCGATCGCGTGGAGCACCGGGAAGTCGAGCTGCTGGTCGTTCGCGCCGAGTTCGACCATCAGGTCGAAGGTCGCGTCGACCACCGCGTCCGGTCGGGCGTCGGCCCGGTCGATCTTGTTCACGACCACGACCGGCCGAAGGCCGGCCTCGAGCGCCTTGCCGAGGACGAAGCGCGTCTGCGGCATCGGGCCTTCGGCGGCGTCGACGAGGAGCAGCACGCCGTCGACCATGCCGAGGGCGCGCTCGACCTCGCCCCCGAAGTCGGCGTGGCCGGGCGTATCGACGATGTTGATCTTCTCGCCGTCCCAGGCGACGGCGGTGTTCTTGGCCAGGATGGTGATGCCCCGTTCGCGCTCGAGCGCGCCGGAATCCATGACCCGTTCCGCGACCTGCTGGTTGGCTCGGAACACGCCCGACTGACGGAGCATGCCGTCGACCAAGGTGGTCTTTCCGTGGTCGACGTGGGCGACGATGGCGACGTTTCGGTGGATCATGCGGCTCGCTTCCCGGGGCGCGGCGGCGCGCCCGACCGGACAGCGTAGCACCCGGACCCGCACCGGCGTGTCGGTTCCGAGGGCGACCGACGCGGCCGGCGGTCGCCGGTACGCTCCGCGGTCGAGGAGGTCGCGATGGACCGAAGCGAGACGGACCGAACCGAACCGAACGGCGCCGCGCCCGACGCGAACGCCCTGACCGTGTACACCACCGAGTTCTGCGGCGACTGCACCGCCCTGAAGCGGGCGCTCGACGCGATGGACCTGCCGTACCGCGAGATCGATCTCGCCACCGACCCCGACGCCGAGGCGTACGTCCTCGAGGTCAACGACGGGCGGCGGAGCGTGCCGACCGTGGCGTACCGGGGCGCGGCCGAGAGCCTCTCGAACTTCAGCAAGCGACGCCTCGACGGGTTCCTCGCCGAGGTCGGACTGCGCCCGGGCGCCTGAGCACGCTTGCGCCCACGCCGCGCGCGACCGCCGCGCGACCGGACCCGAGCGGCCGAAGGGCGCGTGATACGCTCCCTGCCATGTTCGAATCGCCGCCCGCCGCCAGCCACCCCGACAAGGGACGCTCGGTCCGGGCCATGTTCGACGCCATCGCGCCGCGCTACGACCTCGCGAACGCGGTCCTCAGCGCGGGCGCCGATCGCGGCTGGCGTCGGGCGGCGGTCGACGCCGCCTGGGCGAAGGGGCCGCGCGACCTGCTCGACGTGGCGACCGGTACCGCCGACCTGGCGCTCGCCCTCGCCCGCGGCCGACCCGAGGCGCGGGTCCGCGGCGTCGACTTCGCCGAGGCGATGCTCGAGGTGGGACGGCGCAAGGTCGCCCGCGCGGGGGCGCAGGTCGCGCTCGACGTGGGCGACGGCACCGACCTTCCGTACGCCGACGCCTCGTTCGACGCGGTCACGATCGCCTTCGGGCTGCGCAACTTCGCCGATCCCGACGCCGGCCTGCGCGAGTTCCGGCGCGTGCTCCGGCCGGGCGGTCGCGCGGTGGTGCTCGAGTTCCCGCCGCCGCCGCGCGGCGCCTTCGGAGCGGCGTTCCGCCTCTACTTCACGCAGGTGCTGCCCCGCCTCGGCGGAGCGCTCTCGGGCAACCGCGCCGCCTACGCCTACCTGCCCGCCAGCGCGATGGCCTTCCCCCCGCCGCACGAACTGGCCGGCCGCATGCGCGCCGCCGGCTTCGACGACGTCGTCTGGACGCCGCTCACCTTCGGCGTCGCCGCGCTGCACGTCGCCGACGTGGCACCGGCGACGGCCGCGCGTCCCCCGCGCCAGGAGCCCGCATGATCCCACGTTCGACCCACTTCGAGATCAATACCGACGCCTCCCTCGTCGACCCCGACTGGGACGCCTTCGTCGCCGAGCACGAGGAGCGGTTCGGCCTGGCCATCCACCACCTCAAGAGCGTGGTGACCGGTCGTCGCTACGACAACTCCGCGGTCAAGCTCCGGGTCGGGCCGCACGGGTTCTACCTGCAGTCGCGACGCTTCCCCGCCGCCTTCTTCGGCGGAACCGACCTGCCGGAGACGACCTTCGTCCCGGAAGAGGAAGCGCGGGCCCTGGCCTGGGAGGCCGCCGCGCTCTACCGCTCGGGCGAGGCCCGCTCGCTGACCTGCATCTACGACGACGACGATCCGCCGTCGGTCTTCTTCGGCTACCGACTCGGGGGCGAGGAGCGTTACGAGATGGGCGGACTCGCGAACGGCCTGCCGCTGCACCTGCGCGTCATGATCGACGCGGACGCGCCGGTCGACGTGCTGGGCGCCCCTACGGGGGCGGTGGTCTACCAGCGGACCCGCGACGGACGCCACCTGGTCCTGCGGCGTCGCGGCGCCCACGCGCCGTTCCACCCGGTCGCTCCGGTCCGCGACTGAACCGCGGCGGTCCAGTCCGAGGCGCGCGGTGAGCTCCGCAGCGGCGCACGACCTGATCATCGTGGGCGGCGGCGCAGCCGGCGCGGAAGCGGCCGCGCGCGTCGCCGAGGCCGGTCGCCGCGTGCTGCTCGTCACCACCAGCCTGGACACGATCTTCGCGGCCCGCTGCGAGCGACCGCCGGCGGACGCGCCGGAGGGCACCCTGCAGCGACGGCTCCGCGACCGGCTGCCGGTCGCCCCGGACGGCACCGTCGGCTCGTGGGAGCTGCACGGCGCGGCCAAGGGCCACCTCGAACGGATCCCGACGCTGTCGGTCCTGCAGTCGAGCGTCGACGCGCTGATCACGGAGGGGGGCGCCGCGATCGGCGTCGCCACCTGGGAGGGAGTCCCGCGCCACGGCGTCAGGATCGCGCTCTGCGTCGGTTCGTTCCTGCGGGCGCGGCTCCGTCGCGGCGCGTCGGAGGAGCGGGCCGGCCGGCCGGGCGAGATGGCGTACGACGAGCTGGCCGACGACCTGGAACGCCGCGGCGTGCCGCTCGTGCCCGCAAGCTGGGAGGGGCCGGAGGGGGTCCGGCCGGACGACCCCGAGCGGTACCGCTCGGACTTCCTGGTGGTGGACCGGGCCGGGACCGAAGGCCACGCGGTGCGGGCCGTCCGGAACCTGTACCTCGCCGGCGTCTGTCGGCTCGGTCCGGTCGACTACGCGAGCGCCGCCCGCGACGGGGCGGCGTTGGCGCGCACGATGCTGGACGGAACGGAGCGGTAGGAGGGGCGCCTCAGCGGGGCAGGGCGGTGTCGTCGCGCGGCGTCAGGTACGGTTCGACCGGCGACAGTTCGCGTTCGTCGGCCCAGACGATGCGCTTGGCGCCGCCGTGACGGTCGCTCGCGGCCAGCAGCCGCACGCCGTACGGACCCGCTTGACGCCCGGCGACCACGTACGTGCGCCCGTCGCGAATCACCTCTTCGCCGATCATGAACCGTGGCCCTTCCATGACCGCAGCATATCCCGCCACCGGAGCGTGGCGGGCGCACCGGGCACCCGGAACGTCAGGCGAGGGCCGAGAGCACCCAGAGGGTGAAGGCGGAGATGCCGAACGGAACCGCGAACACCACCACGCCGTAGAGCACGGCGGTCGTGCGCTGGCGGGCGGGCGCGAACGCTTCGATGCCGCGCCAGAGGACCCACAGGTGCCAGGGTGGCAGCAGCAGGGCCGCGACCAGGAGCGCGGGCGCGGGCGCGAACCAGCCGACCGGGGCGACCGCCAGCGCCGACCACCCTGCGGGCACCCAGGCCCAGGCGACGACCTCGATCGCCCGCAGCTCCATGCCGCCCGGGCGCATCAGCACCAACGCCCCGAGCATGCCGATGATCATTAGGTACGGCAGGGCCACGGCGGGGGCGCCCAGCAGGAACGGCCACGGCACCGAGCCGGTGGCACGCGCCGCCAGCAGGCCGGCCACGGCGGCGCCGACCGCGGCGAACACCGCCGCCGTTGCGAGCGCGGCCGGCAGCCGGACCTGGGTCGAATCGAGCCCGGCGAAGAACGCTTCCGGGGCCGACGCGGCCCGCCAGGCCCGACGCAGCGGGTTCATCGGGCGGCGGCCGGCTGCGGCTGCGGCTGCGGATCGCCCTCGAAGAGCGCTCCGGTCGGGGCGGGGAACAGGCCCTGTCCCTCCGCCTCGAGGTAGAGACGCCGCACCGCAGCGCGGCCCTCGGCGCCCACCTCCCGGGTGAACTCGTTGACGTAGGTGGCGACGTGGCGGCGCCGCACCTCCTCGCTCATCTCCTGCGCGTGCCGCGCCTGGTACGCCTCGCTGGCCGCCGGGTCGGTCCAGGCGGCCTCGACGCTGGCCCGGACCGCGCGGGCGATGCGACGCCGCAGCGGCGTCGGGAGGTCGCGCCGCACCGCGATGCCGCCGAGCGGGATCGGCATGCCGGTCCGTTCCTCCCACCAGGTGCCGAGGTCCCGGACCGCGTGCAGCCCGTGCTCGCGGAAGGTGAAGCGCGACTCGTGGATGATCAGACCGGCGTCGACCTCGCCGCGCGCGACCGCCGGAAGGATGCGGTCGTAGCGGAGCACGGTGCGGCGCGCCTCGGCGCCGGCGAACAGGTCGAAGAGCAGGTTCGCGGTGGTGCGTCCGCCCGGCGTGGCGACCGTCGCCCCGGCGAGGTCGAGCTGCGGGTCCCGTGCCACCAGCAACGGACCGACGCCTCGACCGAGGGCGCCTCCGGCGGGCAGCAGGACCATCCGGTGCGCGAGGTAGGCGTAGGCGTGGTACGAGACCTTCGCTACGTCGAGCGCCCCGTCGGCCGCCCTCGTGTTCAGCGCCTCGACGTCGTCCATCGTCACCTCCCAGGCGAGGTCGGGCGCGACGGCGCCGTGCACGAGCGCGTGGAACACGAAGCAGTCGTTCGGGCAGGGGGAGAAGCCGAGGCGGAGCGGCGCGTCCATGACGGCAGGCTACCAAGCGCTCCCCACCGTCCGCGCGGGCGTTTGCCGCGAACGCGGCCGTGTGCTAGGCTTGAGCGCCGTGCCCGGGCCGAACCACGGACCCGACGGCACGCGTGGGAGGTGGAGTCCATAGCGAAGGACATGAAGGTGAACGATCAGATCCGGGTGCGCCAAGTGCGGCTGATCGAAGCGGACGGGAACCAGGTCGGCATCGTCGA
>SLSQ01000235.1 GCA_007130355.1 Trueperaceae bacterium | reverse complement strand
GGAGTGAGCAGGACGCATGAGTGACGAACGCATCATCGTCGGTCTCGACATCGGGACGACCAAGATCTGCACCGTGATCGGAGAGATCGCGAGCGACGGCGTCCTCGACGTGATCGGTGAAGGCACGGTCCCCAGCGACGGACTCCGCAAGGGCGTGGTCGTGAACCTCGAGCGCACCATCGCTTCGGTCCGACAGTCGGTCGCCTCCGCCCAACGGGTCGCGGGCGTCGACGTCGACTCGGCCTGGGTCGGGGTCGCGGGCAGTCACCTCAAGGCGTTCACCAGCCACGGAATGGCCGCCATCCGACGCGGTCAGGAGATCACCCGCAACGACTTGGACCGCACCATCGAGAACGCGCGCGCGGTGCCGCTCGACAGCCACATGGAGGTCCTGCACGTGCTGCCGCAGGAGTACGTGGTCGACGGCAACGACGGCATCAAGGATCCGGTCGGCATGTCCGGCGTCCGGCTCGAGGTCGACGTGCACGTGATCGCCGGCGCGCAGGGACCGCTCGCGAACCTGCGCCGCTGCGCCGAGGACGCCGGCATCGCCGTCGACGGCATGGTCGTCCAAGGCCTCGCTTCGGGCCTGGCGGTCCTGGGCGACAACGAGCGCGACCTCACCACGCTCTTGATCGACGTCGGCGGCGGCACCACCGACATCGGCGTGTTCCGCCGCGGCGTCCTGGCGCACTCGGCGGTGGTACCGCTCGGCGGCGATCACGTGACGCAGGACATCAGCCAACTGCTTCGGATCCCGCCCGACGAAGCGGAGCGCGTCAAGCGCCGCCACGGCGTCGCGCAACCGGAGCTCGCCGACCGGGACGTGGTGCTCGAGGTCGCCAACCCGAGCTACACCGCCGCGATCTCGACCTTCGAGCTGGCGCAGGTGATCCGCCCCCGCCTGATGGAGATCTTCGACCTGGTCAAGCGCGAGGTCGAGCAGGGCGTCGGCGCCCTCGAACTCAACGCCGGCAACGTCATCGTCACCGGCGGTGCCGCCCTCATGCCCGGCGTCGAGCAGCTCGCCGCCGAACGGTTCCGCCTCCCGGTCCGCATCGGCACCCCGGACGACGTGTCCGGCCTCACCGACGTCGTGTCGAGCCCGACCCACGCGACCGCGGTGGGCCTGGTGCGGTACGGCATGCTGCACGCGCCGGCGCCCCGGACCGGCGACCGCGCCCGCGCCCCGCGCGGCGAAGGCGGCGAAGGTCCCGCCGTCGTGAAGCGACTGCGCAACATCCTCAAGGACTTCTTCTGAAGCCTCGGAGCCCGTCCGACCCTGCCAGGAGGCACCCCATGCACATGAGCGACAACGCCGTCATCCGCGTCATCGGCCTCGGAGGGGGCGGCAACAACGCCGTCAACCGCATGATCGAGACCGGGCTGATGGGGGTCGAGTTCATCGCCGCCAACACCGACGCGCAGGTCCTCGCCACCAGCCTCGCCGACACCCGCATCCAGATGGGCGACCACCTCACCAAGGGCCTCGGAGCGGGCGCGAACCCCGAGGTCGGCGAACAGGCCGCGCTCGAGGACCGCGACCGGATCGGCGAGGTCCTCCGCGGCAGCGACCTGGTGTTCATCACCGCCGGCATGGGGGGCGGGACCGGCACCGGCAGCGCGCCGGTCGTCGCCGAGGTGGCGCGCGAGATCGGCGCCCTGACGATCGCCGTCGTCACCAGCCCGTTCCAGTTCGAGGGGCCGAAGCGCGGGCGCCAGTCCGAGGAGGGCCTCCACAAGCTCGAGGACAAGGTCGACGCCCTGATCGTGGTCGAGAACCAGCGGCTCCTCGCCGCCCTCGACCGCAAGACCCGCATGGCCGACGCCTTCCGCGTCGCCGACCGGGTCCTCTACCACGGCGTGCGCGGCATCAGCGACGTGATCAACGTCCCCGGCGAGATCAACGTCGACTTCGCCGACGTCAAGGCGCTGCTGACCGGCGCCGGCACGGTGCTGATGGGCATCGGCGCCGGCCGCGGCGAGAACCTGGCCGAGGAGGCCGCCACCACCGCCACGCAGAGCCCGCTCCTGTCGCGCGGGATCGAGGGCGCCCGAAGCCTGCTGATCAACGTCACCGGCTCGCGCGAACTGACGCTGTTCGACGCCCACGAGATCGTCGAGAAGATCAGCGGCGCCACCGAGGTCGAGGAGCCGAACGTCCTGTTCGGGGTCACCTACGACGACGACGCGGCCGACGAGGTGCGCGTCACGGTCCTCGCCGCCGGCTTCGACCAGCCCGACCAGATGAAGGTGCTGCGCCCGTCGCAGCTGCGGCCGCACGGCCCCAGCGACGCGGCGTACGACCCGGCGAACTACGACATCCCCGCGTTCCTCCGCTACAACCCCGAAGGGGACAACTGACGCGTTCGGCGTCGCGCCGTGCGCGGACCGGCCCGGTTCGGCCCTCGGGCCGCGCCGGGCCGCCGTCGTGGGGAGGGACCGCGTGGGGAGGAACCGCGTGAAGAGGGAATCGATCTGGCGAGGCTCGATCATCGAGGTCGAGCGGCTCGACGACTTCTACGAGGTCGTGCGCCACGCCCCCGCCGTGTCCGTCCTCGCCGTCCGGCCGTCGGACGGTCGCGTCCTGGGCGTGCGTCAACCCCGGCCCGCCGTGGCGGCCGACACCTGGGAGCTGCCCGCCGGCCTGATCGATCCGGGCGAGACGCCGCTCGAGGCGGCCGCCCGCGAGCTGCGCGAAGAGACCGACCTCTGCGGCGACCTGCGCGAGATCACCCGCATGTACGTGAGCCCCGGTTTCACCGACGAGCTCGTGCACCTGTTCGAAGCGCACGACCTGCGCCCCTGCCGGGGCACCCCCGACCCGGGCGAGGAGCTGACGGTGGCGTGGCTCGACCCGCTCGAAGCGTGGCGCGCCGTGGCGTCCGGACGGCTCGCCACCAGCGCCGCGACGGTGGTCGGGCTGCGCCACCACCTGGCGGAGCGGGGGATCCGGCCGTGAGGGTCGTCGCCTCGCCCGCCGACCTGACCGTCCGCGGCGCCGTCGTGGCGATCGGTACCTTCGACGGCGTCCACGCCGGCCACCGCGTGCTGCTCGAGCGGATGCGGAGCTGGAGCGAGGAGGAACGGCGCGACGCGTCGGTCGTGACCTTCTTCCCGCCGCCGAAGGCGTGGTTCCAGGGTAGTTCGTTCCTCGCCTCCCCGGACGAGAAGCTCGCGCTCCTACGCGATTTCGGCCCCGCCGAGGTGGCGCTCGTGCCGTTCGACGGAACGTTCGCCCGCACCCCCAAGGAGGCGTTCCTCGCCGACCTGGCCGCCCGCGCCCCGCGCGGCATCGTGGTCGGCGAGGACTTCCGCTTCGGGCGCGACCGGGCCGGCGGACTCGACGACCTGCAGCACGTCCCGGAACGGCTCGAGGTGGTGCGCCTGCTCGAGGACGCGGACGGCAAGATCTCGAGCCGACGGATCCGTGCGGCGCTCGCGTCCGGCGACCTCGAGACGGCGAACCGGCTGCTCGGCGCGCCGTACCTGGCCGTCGGACCGGTCGAGCGCGGCGACCAGCGCGGCCGCACGATCGGTTTCCCCACCGCGAACGTCCGCACCCGAGCGGGCAAGGAGCTGCCGCTCGGCGTTTTCGCCGTCTCGGTCGCCACCCCCGGCGGGCGCTTCGGCGGCATGGCCAACGTCGGCCCCCGTCCCACCTTCGGCGACGTTGCACCCGCCCTCGAGGTGCACCTGTTCGACTTCGGCGGCGACCTCTACGGCGCGACGATCGAGGTGCGGTTCCTCGCGCGCCTGCGCGGCCAGATCCGCTTCGACGGTCCGGAACGGCTCGCCGAACAGCTGCACCGCGACCGCCAGTCCGCCCTCGCCGCCCTGGCCGAACGCGCCGCGGGCGCCGAACGGTAGGGTCCGGACGTGTGGATCCACGGCCGCAACCCGGTCCTCGAGGCGCTCCGGCTCGGGCAGGTCCGCCGGCTCCGGATCGCCGACGGCGTGAAACCGGCCGCGGTCGCCGAGCACGTGCGGGAAGCGCGCGCGGCGGGGGTCGACGTCGACGTGACGCCCCGCATCGAGCTCGACCGCGCTCTCGGAACCACCCGGCACCAGGGCGTCGCGGCCGAGGTGCCCGAACCGAGCTTCGCGTCGATCGAGGACGCCTTCGCCCTGGCCCGCAACCGCGAGGAGCGGCCGTTGCTGATCCTGCTCGACCAGGTCCAGGACCCGCGCAACTTCGGCGCCATCATCCGCAGCGCCGAGGCGCTCGGGGCGCACGGCGTCGTCACCGAAGCGCGCCGAGCGGCGCCCCTCTCCCCCGTCGCCGTCAAGGCCGCCGCGGGCGCCGCCAGCCACCTCCCGTTGGTGCAGGTTCCGAACCTGCCGAACCTGATCCGCGACCTGAAGGGGCGCGGCGTCTGGGTGTACGGCGCCGACGGCGAGGCCCCCTCGACGCCGGCCGAGATCGACTGGGACCGCGACGTGGCCCTGGTGATCGGCTCGGAGGGCTCCGGACTGCGGCGCCTGGTGCGCGACCTGTGCGACGACCTGGTCCGCATCGATCTGCGCGGCCGCATCCGCTCCCTGAACGCCTCCGTCGCCGCCGGCATCCTGATCCACGCCGTGCTCGACGCCCGCGACCGGGGACGGGGACCGAAAGGACGCACCCCATGAGCCACGCCGCGCGCACCCTCGACGCGACCGACCTCTTCGACCTGACGTCCCTATCCGATCCGGTCCTGAGCGCGGACGGACGTCGCCTGTTCGCGGTCCGCAGCCGCATCGAGCCCGGCGACGCGCGGCCTGCCCGGAACGACGCCGCCCCCGCTGCGGCAGGCCCGGTCGGAACGGCTATCACGAACGCCGCCTCCGGGTCCGACGCGCCGAAGCCGCCGCGCACCCGCTCGGAGGTGGTCGAACTCGACCCGGCGTCCGCGGACGCGGCGACCGGTACGGCCTCGCTGCGGGTCGTCGCGCGCGGCCGAACGGACGGGACCGGTGCCGAGCACCCCCGCCCCTCCCCGGACGGACGCCGCCTCGCTTGGCTGGCGCCGGGACCGGACGACCGCCGCGGGACGCAGATCTGGCTCGCCGACCTGGCGCGCGGCGGCGAGCCGGTGCGCCTCACCGACCTGCCGGGCGGGGTGCGCGCCTTCGACTGGCGACCGGACGGATCGGCCCTCGCCGCGATCGGCCGCACCGAACGCCACGAGACCGACGACGCCCGCGTGGTGGCGCGCAGCGCGACCCGGCTCCACGTGAAGCAGGACGGGCTGCCCGGCGCCGGGCTGCGCCCGAGCGCACCGACGGTGACCGGCCTGGTGCCGGTCGACGCCGACGTCGAGGCGACCGGCCGCGACGGCTTCGTTCCGCTCCCCTCGGCGCCCGACGGTCCGACCGCCCTGGCGTGGAGTCCGGACGGAACCGCGCTCTGGAGCCTCGGTCCCTCCGACGCCGACGAGGGCGACGCCTGGCGTTCCTCGCTGTGGAGGCTCCCGCTCGACGCCGGGGGGGCGCCGACGGGGGTTCTCGAGCGCTTCGGCGACGGGCTGCACGCCCCGAGCGGCCTCTCCGTGGCGCGCGACGGGGCGAGCGTCGCCTGGCTCGCCTCGACCGAACCGGACGCCTTCGCGACCCCGACCGGCCTCTGGACCTCGCCGGTCGACGCCTTCGCGCCCGAGCTGCGCACCGATCCGGACCTGGATCTGGCGCCCGCCACCGGCGGCGACGCCCGCTACGGTCGGTACCGGACCGAACCGGTCCCCGCCGACGGGGGCGGTTGGACCGGCGTCGCGGGGCGCGACGGCGCCTCGGCGCCGGTCCGAATCGACGCGGACGGGACCGTGACCGACCTCGCTCCCGGCGGCCGCGTCGTCACCTCCCTGGCGGTCGCGGGGTCGCGCCGAATCGTGCTCTTCGAGACGCCGGACGCGCCCGGCCGGCTGGCGCGCCTCGCCGAGGACGGTCCCGAACCGACGGTTCTGTACGACCCGAACGAGGAGCTCGGCGCCCGGTTCCGCTTCGCGACGCTCGAGGGACCGTTCCTCGCCGCCGACCGCGCGGCGCCCGAGATGCCGGGCACCCGCTGGTGGCGGCTACCGCCGCGCGAAGCCCGCGCCGACGGGGCGCAGGTGCTGCAGGTCCACGGCGGACCGCACACCAGCGCCGGCTACGGCTTCGTGTTCGAGCACCAGCTGCTCGCCTCCCGCGGCTACGCGGTGATCGTGTCGAACCCGCGCGGCAGCTCCGGCTCCGGCAGGGCGCACGCGACGGCGCTGCTGGGCCGTTACGGCACCGTCGACGCCGACGACGTGCTGCGCGTCGCCGACGCCGCGGCCGCCTCGCACGTCCCGGCCGACGCGCCGATGCACCTCACCGGCGGCAGCTACGGCGGCTTCATGACGAACTGGCTGGTGGGCCGCACCGACCGCTTCGCGAGCGCGGTGACGCAACGTTCGATCTGCGATTGGCTCTCGTTCTACGGGACCAGCGACATCGGCTACCGCTTCGCCGCCTACGAGGTCGGCGGGCGCCCCTGGAGCGACCGCGACCGGCTCTGGGAACAGAGCCCGCTCGCGCACGTCGCGCGCGTCACGACCCCGATCCTGATCCTCCACGCCGATCAGGACCACCGCTGTCCGGTCGAGCAGGCGGAGCAATGGTACGTCGCGCTGCGCACGCTCGGCCGGGCCGAGGCGCGGCTGGTGCGCTTTCCGGAGGAGGGACACGAACTGTCGCGCTCCGGGCGTCCCGACCGGCGTGTGCGCCGGCTCCGGGAGATCGTCGACTGGTTCGAGACGCACCCGGGCCGCAGCGCGCCCTAGGTCGGCTCCGGCCCCCCGGCGCCGGCGAGGACCGTCGCGACCAGGCGACGTGGACCGCCGTGCTCGCGCAGTTCGGCGAGCGCGATCCCCTGCCAGGAGCCGGTCCGGAGCCGCCCGTCCGCCACCGGGATCCAGAGCGAGGCGCCGAACAGGGCGCTGCCGACGTGGGCCGGCATGTCGTCCGGCCCCTCGAGTCGGTGCTCGAACGGCCGCCAGCCGTCGGGCACCGCGTGCCGAAGCCAACGGTCCAGGTCGCGCCGTACCTCGGGCGACGCGTTCTCGGTCAGCAGCAGCCCGGCCGAGGTGTGGGCCAGGAACAGGTGCGCCAGTCCGACTTCGGTGCCGTCGAGCGGCAGTTCCGCCCGGACCTCGTCGTCGATCAGGTGCACGCCGCGCGCCCGGGGGCGCAGCACGATCTCGGTGCGTCGCATCCGCATGCCGCTCACCGTACCGGTCCCGGCGCCGCCGCACCTCCCGCTCCGGACGCGATCGCGCGTGCGGCGGCGGCGCCCGCGGCCACGAGCTCGCGGTCGCCACGGCGCCGCGCCCACGCCACCGTCCCCACCGCCTCGAGCAGC
>SLSQ01000237.1 GCA_007130355.1 Trueperaceae bacterium | reverse complement strand
GGCCCGACCGCGGCTCCGGCCGGCGCCGCAGCGCGGCGACGAACTGGCCGTCGCCGACCGTCCGGTGCGGCCAGACGCGCAGGCAGGCGCCCGCGGGCAGGTCCCGAGCCGATCCGGACGCCCAATCGGGCCGTCCCGGCGCGAGGCCCGGTCCGGCGGCCCAGGTCAGGTCGAGCGGCTCCAGCTCGGTGCGTCGTGCGAGCGCGGCGGCCACGACCGCTTCGTTCTCCTCCGGGGCGAAGGTACAGGTCGCGTAGACCAGGCGGCCGCCCGGCGCCAGCAGGTCGGCGGCGGCGTCGAGCAGCCGCGCCTGGACCGCGGCGTCGCGACGGACCCGCGCCTCCGACCAGGTGCGGCGCGCTTCGGCGCTCTTGCGGAACATCCCTTCGCCGCTGCAGGGGGCGTCGAGCACGACCAGGTCGAACCGACCCGCCCAGGCGCGCGCCAGCGCCGCCGGAGCGGCGCGGGTCACGAGCGCGTCGCGCGCACCGAACCGCTCCAGGTTCCGGACCAGCGCCGCCGTGCGCCGGGGGTCGACGTCGTTCGCGACCAGGACCCCGCGGCCCCCGAGGTCGGCGGCGAGCCGCGTCGCCTTCCCGCCCGGCGCCGCCGCCAGGTCGAGCACCCGCTCGCCGGGTCGTGCGGCGGCGACGCGGGCGGGCACGGTCGCGGCAGGATCCTGGAGGTAGTAGGCGCCCGCCTCGTGGAGCGGGTCGCGACCGAGCGGCGGGTCGTCCGGTCCGAGCAGGCCCGCCCCGGGCTCGTACGGGACCGCCGGCAGCGGCGCCCCCGTCCAGCGGCGCAGCTCGTCGAGCGTCGCCCTCTCGGGATGGACCCGGACCGCGCGGTCGGGCGGTCGGTCGAGCGCCGCCGCCAGGAGCCGTTCCTCCTCCGCCCCGAGGAGCGCGCGCATCCTCCGGCGGAAGCCGTCGGGCAGGGGCGGGGGAGGCCCTCGGTCGGCACGCCTGGCGGTCACGCCGGGTTCAGGCGTCGCCCGAGCGGTCGGAACGGTCCGGGTCGGTCGCGTCGGCGTCGTCCGTCGCGGGGTCGTCCGGCCGGGCTTCCTCCGCGTCGCGCGCCTTCGACGCGGCCGGTTCGTGGTCGGCCCGGTCGCCGAGCTGCCGGATCTCCTCGATGAACCGCTCGACGCTGTCGAAGTCCCGGTACACGCTGAGGAAGCGGATGTAGGCGACGTCGTCGATCCGTTGCAGGAAGGAGAGGGCCCGGCGGCCGATCTCGGCCGCGTCGATGCGGGCGGCGTGCACCTCGTCCTCGAGGCCGTAGGCGAACTCGCGCAGCTGCTTCTCGGTGACCGGCCGCTTGTTCGTCGCCACGCGCAGCTTCTCGAGGAGCTTGTCCGGTTGGAACGCCTCGAGACGCCCGGAGCGCTTGCGGACCATCAGCGCCTCGAGCTGGGCGCGCTCGTAGGTGGTGAAGCGACGGTGGCAGGCGTCGCACTCGCGGCGCCGACGGATGGCGTGCCCTTCGTCCGAGGGCCGCGAGGAGAGCACCCGCGTCTCCGTCTTCGAGCAGAACGGGCACTTCACCGGATCCGGGTGGGCGGTGCTGCGTCCGGTCGCGCTTCGTCCTCGTCCTCGTGGTCGTCGTACGGATCGAAGTCGTCGTCCGGTCCGCCCTCGGCCGCGCCGTCCTCGCCCTCCTCCCCGTCCTCGTCGTCGACGTAGAGGGAGGCCTCGAGGTCGTCCTGCCGAACGCGGTCGTCGAGAGCCGCCTGGATCTCGGGGAGCAACGTCTCGATCACTCGCGGGGGCGGCGGCAGTTCGACCGGCAGTTCGGTGCCGACCACCCCGCGGCCGGTCGAGCCTCCGAGGAACAGCGCCGCTTCGACCAGGCGCGCGTCGTGTGCCGGATCGCTCGCCTTGCGGGAGGGGGTCAGCAGGTTCGTGCGGAGTTCCGGGACCTGCGCCGCGTAGGCGCGGACCCAGGCGCGAAGCGCGCCGCGGATCATCGCCGTCTGCGGCGTCTCGACCGAGGCGGGCGGTCCGATGACCACGAACCAGGCTCGCTCGAGCCGCCGCGTCGCGGTGCGGAGGAGGTGGTGCGTGCTGCGCAGGTCGTCGTCGATCAGCTCGCCGAACTCGGCGTCGGCCAGCTCGGGGGCGGGGGCGGCGCTCGAGCGGGTCGCGACGTGGACCACGCCGTCGAGCCGTCCGAACAGTTCGTCGACCTTGTCGAAGGCGTGTCGGACGTCGAGCGGGACGGCGACGTCGATCTGGATCGGGATCGCCTGACCGTCGTCCTCCTCGACCTCGGCCGCCGTCTTCGAGGCGAGCGCGACGTCCCGGTCGGCGCAGACGACGTCGTAGCCGGCGCGGCCGAACCCGAGCGCGACGGCGCGTCCGTAGCCTTGCCCGACCCCCGTGACCAGTACGACCCCACCGCGCGCCATGGCGCCAGGATACATCCGCGGCGCACGGCGGCGACGCGGGGGAACCGACGACGGGCGCTCTGGTAGGCTCCGGCCCGGAAGGAGCCGCCATGGCGCGACGCCGGCCGGACCGGAGCCTCTACAGCTACGTCCACGAGGGCACCACGATCGACGGTTCGTTCGTCGCCGAGGGCCGCGCCCGCATCGACGGCCGCGTCCGCGGCGCGGTGCGCGTCGGGGGCGTGCTCCAGGTGGGGCCGACCGGACGCCTGGACGACGGGCCGGTTCGGGTCGACGAACTGCACGTCGCCGGCACGGTGCGCGCCCCGGTCGTGGCCGCGGGCGCGGTCGAGGTCTGGCGCGGTGGCCGGCTCGAGGGCGAGGTGCGCTGCGCCTCCCTCGCGATCGAGAACGGCGGTCGCTTCGTGGGCCGGCGGGTCGGTCCGGAAGAGCCGGAGGGGACCGCGGCGCCGTTCGACGCGGCGGCCGGCGCCGTGCGGACGGAGGAACGGTGACGGCCCGGAGGCGACGGCCGCTGCATCGCGCCGTCCGTGCGGTACGACCGGTTCTGCTACGATGCCGCGGGGACCGGGCGCCGGAGTCGGCGCCGTCCGCACCCGGAAGGAGGACGCGTGGCGCTTGAGCGTTGGTTCCGCCGCAGCCGGCCGACCCGCAGCGACGACGATCCGAGTCCTGCCGGTCTCTGGCTGAAGTGCGAGGCGTGTTCCGCCCAGATCTACAAGAAGGACCTCGTGGCCGCCGCGTACCTGTGCCCGGAGTGCGGTCATCACTACCGGATGCCGGTCGAGGCGCGCATCGCGTCGCTCGCCGACGAGGGCAGCTTCGAGCGCTGGTCGGGCCGCCTGGGACCGGCCGATCCGCTCGCGTTCCACGACACCGAGGCGTACCCCGATCGGATGAAGCGGGTCCAGGAGAAGCAGGGTCGTCCCGACGCGATCCTGACCGGCGCGGCGACGCTGCACGACGAACCGGTCGCCCTGGTCGTCATGGACTTCTTCTTCGCGGGCGGTTCGATGGGCTCGGTGGTCGGCGAGGAGATCGCCCGCGCCGCCGAGCGCGCCGCCGACGAGGACCGTTCGCTCGTCGCGATCACCGCGTCCGGGGGCGCCCGCATGCAGGAGGGCGCGCTCAGCCTGATGCAGCTCGCGAAGACGACCGTCGCCCTCGAGGGGCTGGCCGAACGACGGCTGCCGTACGTGTCGGTGCTGACCGACCCTACGACCGGTGGGGTGACGGCCAGCTTCGCCACGCTCGGCGACCTGATCTTCGCCGAGCCGAGGGCGCTCATCTGCTTCGCCGGTCCGCGGGTGATCCAGCAGACGATCAAGCAGGACCTGCCGGAGGGGTTCCAGCGGGCGGAGTTCCTGCTCAAGAAGGGGATGCTCGACGACGTGGTGCCCCGTCCGCGCCTCAAGGCCACGCTCGCGCGGTCGCTGCGGTTGCTCCGGGGCCGGGCCCCGGTCGCCGCCGACCTGGCGGAGGAGGAGGTGGAGTCGACGCATGCCGCTTCCGTTTGAACGCCCGATCGAGGACCTCGAAGCGAAGATCCGCGACATGCGGTCGTACGCCGCCGAGCAGCGCATCGACCTGGACGAGGAGATCCGGCTGCTCGAGACACGGCTCGAGCGGCTCAAGGTCCAGACCTTCGCCGACCTCAGCCGCTGGGAGCGGGTCCAGGTCGCACGGGCGCCGGGCCGGCCGACCGGACTGGACTACGTGCACTCCCTCTTCGGCGGGTTCCAGGAACTGCACGGCGACCGCACGCTCGGCGACGATCCGGCGGTCGTGACCGGACTGGCCCGTTTCGACGGTCGCACGGTGGTCGTGGTGGCGCAGCAGAAGGGACGGGACACCAAGGAGAACATCCACCGCAACTTCGGGATGAGCCACCCGAGCGGGTACCGCAAGGCGATGCGGATGTTCGATCTGGCGGACCGTTTCGGTCATCCGGTGGTCACCCTCATCGACACGCCGGGGGCCTACCCCGGCATCGCGGCCGAGGAACAGGGACAGGCGTGGGTGATCGCCGAGTCGATCCGCCGCATGAGCCGGCTGCGGGTGCCGGCGGTGTCGGTGGTGATCGGCGAGGGGGGTTCGGGGGGCGCGCTCGCGATCGGCGTCGCGAACCGGGTGCTGATCCTCGAGAACGCGACGTACTCGGTCATCAGTCCCGAGTCGTGCGCGGCGATCCTCTGGCGTGACGCGGCCGAGGCGCCGAAGGCGGCCGAGGCGCTGAAGCTCACCGCTCGTGACCTCGCGGAGCTGGACGTGGTCGACCGGGTGATCGAGGAGCCGATCGGCGGGGCCCACAAGGACCCGGCGGCGGCGATGCGTTCGGTCGGGGCGGCGTTGCGCGAAGAGCTCGCGGCGCTCGCCTCGGAGGATCCGGAGGCGCTGCGGCGCGCGCGCCACGATCGTTTCCGGCGTTTGGGCCGGTACGTCGAACTCGACGCCGTCGCCTGACGGACGCGCGCCGTGGCGTCGGCCCCGAGCCGGCGCATCCAGGAATCGGGCGACCGCCGCCCCGCCTCAGACCTCGGCGGCGCGGCGCAGCGCCGCCCAGCGCTCCGCCACCGTGCCGTCGCCGCCGTAGACGGCGCTGCCGGCGACGAGCACCTCGGCCCCCGCCCGGACCGCCCGCCCGGCGGTGGCGCGGTCGACCCCGCCGTCCACCTCGAGCAGCGCGTCGGAACCGGCCGCGTCCCGTGCCGCTCGGGTCCGCTCGATCCGAAGGTCGCTCGTCTCGATCCACGCCTGACCGCCGAACCCCGGGTTCACCGTCATCACCAGGACCAGGTCGAGCAGCGGCCAGAGCGGTTCGAGCGTCCCGAGCGGGGTGGCGGGGTTGAGGGCGACTCCGGCCCGGGCGCCCCGTTCCCGAATGCGGGTCAGGGTCCGGTGCAGGTTCGGGTCGGTTTCGGCGTGCACCGTGACGACGTCGGCGCCGGCGTCCACGAACGGGTCGATCCAGTCGGCGGGGCGCGCCACCATCAGGTGCACGTCGAGCACGGCGTCGGTCGCCGCGCGGCAGGCGGCGCAGGTCGCCGGGCCGAAGGTCAGGTTCGGCACGAACCGTCCGTCCATCACGTCCAGGTGGAACCAGTCGGCGCCGGCCGAAGCCGCGTCGGCGATCGCGGCGCCGAGACGGAGCGGGTCGGCGGCGAGCAGGGAGGGTGCGATGCGCGCCATGACGGGGATGCTACCAGGGGCGGCGCACGGCGCGCCGCCCCGCCGCCCGCTCGCCCCTACGCGCCGACGGCGGTGGCGCCGACGGCGTGCCGGACGGCGGCGGCGAGCATCTCGGTCGCTTCGTCGAGCTCGGCGTCGGTGAGCGTGAGCGGAGGCAGCAGCCGGATGACGTTCCCGTGCGTGCCGGTCGGCAGCAGGATCAGCCCGGCCTCGCGGGCGTGGGCCACGACCTCCGAGACGACGTCGGGCGCGGGCGTCTTCGCCGCGTCCTTCACGAACTCGACGCCGACCATCGCGCCCGCGCCGCGCACGTCCCCGATCTCGGCGTGCTCGCGGCCGAGCTCCCGGAGCGCCCCGGCGAAGCGTTCGCCGATGACGTGCGCGCGTTCGAGCAGACCCTCCTCCTCGATCACGTCGAGGGTGGCGAGCGCCGCGGCGATCGAGACCGGGTTGCCGCCGAAGGTGGAGCCGAGCATGCCGGGACCGATGCGGTCCATGACCTCGGCGGTCCCGATCACGGCGGAGAGCGGGAAGCCGGAGGAGAGCGCCTTGGCCGAGGTGACCAGGTCCGGTTCCAGGCCGTAACGGTCGACCGCCCACCAGGAACCGGTGCGTCCGATGCCGGACTGGATCTCGTCGTCGATCCAGAGGGCGCCGATCTCGCTGGCGTAGTCGCGCAGGCCGCGCAGGAAGCTCTCCGGAGCGGGGATGAACCCGCCCTCGCCCGCGACCGGTTCGAGCACGAAGGCGGCGACCTCGTTCTCGCCGATGGTGGTGCGGACCTGGTCCCGGAGGCGGTCGACCATCCGTTCGCCGAAGTCGCCGCCCAGCTCCGCGAGCGGGTGGCGGTAGGCGTACGGGTAGTCGGCGCGGTAGACCTCGGCCGCGCGTGGCGCGAAGCCGGCCTTGTACGGGTTCGGCTTGGCGGTGAGGGAGAGGGTCATGTGGGTGCGGCCGTGGAAGGCGTGGCTGAACGCGACGATGCCCTGGCGTCCGGTGGCGACGCGCGCGATCTTGACGGCGTTCTCGACCGCCTCGGCGCCAGAGTTCGCGAAGAACGTCTTCTTCGGCGAGCGGCCGGGCGCGAGCGCGTTGAGGCGTTCGGCCAGGGCGACGTAGCTCTCGTGCATGCCGACGGCGAAGCAGAGGTGCTGGAAGGTCGCGGCCTGAGCGCGGACCGCTTCGATCACCTTCGGGTGCGAGTGGCCGACGTTCATCACCGCGATGCCTACGGAGAGGTCGAGGTAGCGCTTGCCGTCGGCGTCCCAGACGCGGGCCCCTTCGGCTCGAGCCGGGTAGAACGGGTGGACCGAGGCGGCGGCGGGGGTGACGGCCGCGTCGCGGCGGCGGGCCAGGTCTGCGTTGCTGCTCATGGGCACCTCCAACGGGCCGTCGGCGGGAGGACCCGAAGCGAATCGGTCCGATCGCCGATGAAGCGGAAGCGGAACGTGGCGTACGGCTTCACGATCGAAACCGTACGTGCTCCCTGACGCCACGAGCGTAGCACCCCGACCCCCGCGGCGGAACCCCCGCGGCGACCCGCGGACCCGCGCTCCGACCGACGGGGCGGTACCGTCGGGCGTGCCTCCACCTCGCGACGCGACCCCTGGACCGAACGCCGCCACCGCCGGCGCGCCTGGCGCCACGGTCCGCGTGCGCGTCGAGCCGGGCGGCGAGGAGTTGGCGCAGGCGTGGGTGCGGCGCTTCGGCTGGACCGTCGCGGCGGAGGCTCCGGCGCGGATCGAACTGGTCGCGAGCGCCGACGGCGCCGCCTTCCGCCCCGCCACGGGGCCGGACGCGGCTGCCG
>SLSQ01000202.1 GCA_007130355.1 Trueperaceae bacterium | reverse complement strand
GAAACGGAGCGGCCGCGACCGGGTGGTCGCGGCCGGCGACCGCTGACTCAGGCGGCCGGCTCGTTCCCCGGCTTCCACTTCACGGTGCAGCCGACCGCCCAGGTCTCCGGTTCGGTCGGCGCGCGCCCGGCCAGCACCGCCTCGATCGCGTCGCGCAGGTCGTGGCTGCGGACCTCGGCCGGGTCCTTGGCGTCGTCGATCCGGCCGTGGTAGCGAAGGGTTCCGTCGGGACCGAACAGGAGCACCTCCGGGGTACGGACGGTGCGGTAGGCGCGCGCGACCGACTGGTCGGGGTCGTGCAGGTACGGGAACGGCAGGTCGTGCTTCCGCGCGAAGCGGACCATCGCCTCGAAGTCGTCGTCCGGGTACCGCTCGGCGTCGTTCGCGTTCACCATCACGAACCGCACGCCGCGATCGCGGTAGCTCTCCTGCAGCGCCTTCAGGCGGTCGACGTAGGCCAGCACCACCGGGCAGTGGTTGCAGCCCTGCACGTAGACCCACGCCGGGGCGTCGCCGAAGTCGGAGAGCGCCACGCGGCCGCCGTCCACGGCGGGCAGGTCGAAGGCGGGCGCGGGGGCGCCGATCGGCAGCGGGGTGGGACCGTTCGTGGACATGGGAGACCTCCTGGTGCCGCATCGTCGCCCGGAATCGGCGCGGCGAGCGTGTCGCAGGGCGCGCGCGGCGGTCCGAACGGCCGCGGGTAGCATGCGGGCGTGCTCTCGTTCGCCGCGCCCGCGTTCCTCTTCGGCCTGCTCGCGTTGCCGGTGGTGGTCTGGCTCCACCGCCTCCGCGTCCGCCGCGAACGGCGCGTCTGGGCCGGGACCTTCCTGTGGCGGCGGGCCCGCGAGCAGGGCCGGACCCGGCCGCGCTTCCTGCGGACGCTCCTGCTCCTGCTGCAGCTGCTCGCCGTGACCGCACTGGTGCTGGCGGCGGCCCAACCGCGCTGGAACGCCCCCGGTCCGCCGCTGCGGGTGCTGGTGATCGACGCCTCGGCCGGCATGGCCGCGACCGACGGCGCGAGCTCCGAAGCGGCGCGCGAGCGCGACGACGTCGTGGCCGGTGCGACGCGGACCGACGTCGCCTTCGCGGTGGCGCGCGAGCTGGCGGCCGAGGGCGGCCCCATCGCGGTGGTCCGAGGGGGGCTCGAACCGCGGTTGGCCCTGGCGCCGACCGACGACGGGGCGGCGCTCGATGCGCTCGCGTCGGCCTGGACGGCGGGCGACGCCGGCAGCGATCGGGAGCGGGCCCTGGTCCTCGCTCGGGACGTGGCCGCCGCGCACGACGGGCCGGCCGAGCTGCACTGGCTGGCCGACCGACCGCCCCCCTCCGCGGCCGGCGTGCACCTGCACCCGCTCGCCGGAGAGGGAAGGAACGTCGGCGTCACCGGCTTCGAACGGATCGCCGGTCAGGCGTGGGTCCGGGTCTCGTCCACCTGGCCGCAGCCGCTCGAAGTCCCGCTCGAGCTGCTGCGCGACGGCACCGTCGTGGCGAGCACCACGCTGGTCGTCCCCGCGCGGGGGGACGCGGCGACCTCGCTCCCGGTCGGCGACGGTCCGGGCGGACCGTCGCCGCTCCAGGCGCGCATCGTCCCGCCGGAGGGGGACGTGCTCGATCTGGACGACGTCGCCTGGGCGCCGTCCGACGAGGTCACGGTCCTGCTGGACCGTCCGTTCGACGCGCTCGAGCGGGCCCTCTTCGCGGTGCCCGGCGTGCGCGTCCGCGTGGTCGCTGCCAGCGCGGCCCGCTCGCTCCCCGCCGACCTGCGCGTGCTGCACGACCCTTCGTTCGGTCCGGCGCCGGAAGGGGCCACGCTGCTGCTGCCCGAGCGGACCGGTCCGGCGGTCGCGGTCCGGACCTGGCGGTGGGACCGGACCGATCCGCTGCTCCGGTTCGTGGACCTGCGCGACCTGATCGTGGCCGTCCCCGACCCGGCCCCGCTCGACGAAGGCGTGGACTGGACCACCGCCGTCCACGGCCTGGTCGACGGCGACGAGGACGCGGCCCCGGTGCCGCTCCTGCAGCGCCGCGAACGGGACGAGGGCGCGGTGGTGCGGCTGGCGTTCCACCCGGCGCGCGGCGACCTGACGCTGCGGCCCGCCTTCCCGACGCTGGTGGTGAACCTGCTCGACGAGGTCCGGGGCCGGCAGCGGGTCCGCCTGGGCGAGGCGCTGCCGGACGACGCGACCGGCGACGGCGTCGTACGCGCCGCGGACGGCACCGGTGCCGGCGTCGCCCGGGCGTTGCGGCCCGGGCCGCTGCGGACCGGCGATCGGGTCTGGCTCGCGTCGCTCCTCGACGAAGAGACGACCCGTCTCGCCGGACCGGAGGCGTTCCCCGCCGAGCTGGCGCGCACGCCGAGCGCCGCGCCCGCCGCGGGGGAGGCGGCGGCCGAAGCGGAGGGCGCTGCCGCGGACGGCGAGGTCGACGGCGCTCCGATGGACGCCGAGTTCGACCTGGTCCCGTGGCTGCTCGCGCTGGCGGTGCTGCTCCTGCTGGCCGAGTGGTGGGGGCACGCCCACGGCTTCCGTCGGCCGTCGGCGCCCCGTCTGCCGCGCTTCGGGCGCGGCGGGCGCGACCCGGGCTGAGCCTGCGGCCCCGCGCGGCGCGCGCTCGCGTCGCGCGACACCGGACCGGGCCGGGCGGTTGGTAGCCTCGCTGCGCATGGTGCGTTCCGATCCGAGCCTTCCCGTCCTGGTCCTGCTGTTGCTGGGGACGGGCCTGCTCACGCTCGCGAGCGCCGCGAGCGAGGGCGAGTTCGTGCGCCAGGTCGGCTTCCTGGGCGTGTCGGTCGTGGTGGTCGCCGGCGTGCTCTGGGCCGGCAAGCGCCGCATCCAACGGTTCGCGCCGCACCTGTACCTCGCCTCGCTGGCGATGCTCGTCGCCGTCAAGGCGTTCGGTCCCGTCATCAACGGCGCGCAGCGGTGGCTCGTCATCGGACCGCTGCCCGCCTTCCAGCCGTCGGAGCTCGCCAAGCTCGGGCTGATCCTGACGCTCGCCGCGGTGCTCCACGACCGGCCGATCCGGTCGCTCGGCGGCTACGTGCGCCCTCTCGCCTTGGCGCTCCCGCCGTTCGCGTTGGTCCTGATCGGACCGGATCTGGGCGGTGCCCTGGTGATCGCCGCGATCGGGGCCGGCATGCTGCTGGTGCGCGGTCTCCCGTGGCGGCACGTCGCGGTGGCGGCGGCGGTGGTGGCGGTCGCCTTTCCGGGCGCGATCTGGCCGAACCTCGAGCCGCACCAGCAACAGCGGGTCGCGTCGTTCATGAACCCCACCGCCGACCCGCAGGGGGCCGGTTACCAGGTGATCCAGTCGACGATCGCGATCGGGTCGGGCGGCCTGACCGGAAAGGGCTGGAAGCAGGGGACGCAGGCGCAGCTCGGCTTCATCCCGTTCCACCACACCGACTTCATCTTCCCGGTGCTCGCCGAGGAGGGCGGGTTCCTCGCCGCGGTGGTGCTGCTCGCCCTGTTCGGCCTGCTGTTCTGGCGCCTGGTGGCGATGGCGAGCGAGTGTCCGTACGAGAAGGATCAGTTCGTGATCATGGGCGTGCTGTCGCTGCTCGCGTTCCAGGTGGTGGTGAACGTCGGGGTGACCCTCGGCCTGGCCCCGGTGACCGGCGTGACGCTGCCGCTGGTGTCGTACGGCGGCACCAGCCTGCTCTCGACGCTGACGGCGCTCGCGATCGTGTTCGTGACCTACCGGGACCGCTACGCCGACTGGTGACGACGGCGCGGCGTCGCGGCGACGTCGCGGGTAGGATGCCGGCATGCGCGCCCGCGGAATCCTCCTGACCGTTCTGGTCCTGGTCTTCGTGCTGTTCGCGGCGGTCAACTGGACCGCCCTGACCACGCCGGTGCCGGTCGAACTCCTGGTGGCGCAGCTCGAGGTTCCGCTCGGCGCTGCCCTGGCGGCGGTGACGATCGGCCTGGCCGTGATCTTCTTCGCCGGCGCCCTGTTCGACCGCTCGGCGCAGCTGACCGAGATCCGACGGCTCGAGGTGCAGCTCGAGAAGGCCCGCGCCGAGCTCGACGCCCGCCGCTCACGCGAGATCGGCGAGGTGAAGGACGCGGTGCACGCCTGGGGCGCGTCGCTCGAGAAACGCCTCGACGAGCGCGTCGCGGCGGCTGAGACCTCGCTGCGGAGCGCCCTGAGCGAGGTCGACGAGCGCGAGGCCCGACGGTTCACGTCGCTCGAGGGGCGCGTCGTGACGGTGCGCAACGAGCTGGCGGCCGACGTCGGCGAGGCGGAGGACACGCTCAAGCGCCTGCTGGACGGACGCCCCGTCGCGCTCGAGGACGGCCCGGCGGCCTCCGATCCGGACGACGCGGCGCGCGGCTGAGCTCCGCTACCATGGCCCCATGAGCGACGCACCCGAACCCCGCGAAGCCCCGGCCGCCGCCGGCGACGGCGCGCCGTTGGACACCGAGCACCTGGCGCACGAGGTCCGCGAAGCGCTGAAGATCGTCCGCGACCCGGAGATCCCGGTGAACGTCGTCGACCTGGGCCTGATCTACGACGTCGAGGTCTCGGAGGACGGCGTGGTCGACATCGACATGACCCTTACGAGCATGGGGTGTCCCGTCCAGGACATGATCCAGGCCGACGCCGAACTGGCCGCGATGAAGGTCGAAGGGGTCCGCCGCGTGAACGTCCAGTTCGTCTGGTCGCCGCCGTGGAGCACCGACAAGATGACCGACGACGGCAAGAAGCAGATGCGCATGTTCGGCTTCAATCTGTAGCACCCGCGTCGTACGCACGTCCTGCGCGGTACCCTGGTCGCGTGTTCTTCCGACGCCGCAAGACTCCGGCCCCGTCCGAACCGCCCGCCTGGAGCGCCGCCGCGGTCGCCTGCGAGTTCGAACCGCTCGCGGCCGAGGCGGAGGAGAGCCTGCGTGCCGAGCTGGCGGTCGACACCGGTCGGGTGGAGCGACTGCACGTCCTGAGGCGCGACGGGCAGCCGGAACTGCTCGCGTTCGACCACGTGCGTCCGGTGCCCGGCGGGCGCGCCCCCGACGAGCGGCGCTTCCGCATGGTGCTCCGGGACGAGGGACCGGTCTCGCCCGCCTCCTGGCGGGCGTTCCCGCGCTCGCACCCGCTGATCGCTTCGCTCCAGGCGAGTCGGACCGGTGGCGAGCTGGTCGAGAGCGGCGACGCGGCGTTCGACGCCCGCGTCGTGATCATCGCTCGCGACGTGACCCCGATCGCGACGCTGCTGACCGAGCCGGTGCGCGCCGCGCTGCTCGAGCTCCTCGGCGACGAGTTGCCCGCCGCCACCGCCACCTGCGGCGCGCGCCACCTCGGCTGGCGCCTGCACCGCGAGACCGACCCGCCGTTCCGCGCGGTCGAGACGGTCGCGGCCCGGCTGCTCCGGACCTGGGCGGCGCTGAGGGCGGTCCGACGGTCGCACGGGACCGACGAGGCGTAGCGGCGCCGCGGAACGGGGGACGGAACTACGGAGCCCGAAACGCCGTCCTGGACGTGACGCCACTCGGAGCGGGCGGCCCATCCCCGTGCACGCTTCGCCGATTCGGCTACGATCCTACGCCATGCCCCGAGCCTCCGTCCCCGCCGCCGACGCCCTCCTGGACCGACCGATCCCGGTGCTCGACCACGGCTTCGTGCGCCTGGTCGACTACCTCGGGGGCGACGACCGTATCGTGCAGTCGGCCCGCGTCAGCTACGGCGCCGGCACCAAGTCGGTCCGCGAGGACGCGGCGCTGATCGACTACCTGCTGCGCCACGCCCACACCAGTCCGTTCGAGCAGGTGGTGCTGACCTTCCACCTGAAGATGCCGATCTTCGTGGCGCGCCAGTGGATGCGGCACCGGACCGCCCGCGCCAACGAGATCAGCGGACGCTACTCGCTGCTGCCGAACGAGTTCTACCTGCCGGAGCCCGAGCAGCTCCGGCCCCAGTCGACGACGAACAAGCAGGGCCGCGCCGACCACGCCGTCCCGCCCGAGCAGGCGGCGCGGATCCTCGAGCTGCTGCGCGCCGGGCAGTCGGAGCGGTACGCCGAGTACGCGTCGTTGATCGAGGAGGGGCTGGCCCGCGAACTGGCGCGGACCCACCTGCCGCTCTCGCTCTACACCGAGATGTACTGGCAGATCGACCTGCACAACCTGATGCACTTCCTCCGGCTGCGGTCCGATGCGCACGCCCAGGAGGAGATCCGCGCCTACGCCCGCGAACTGGCCCGCTGCGCGCGGGCGGTCGCGCCGGTCGCGGTCGAGGCGTTCGAGGAGCACGTGCTGCACGGCCGCCGGCTCTCCCGCCGCGAGTTGGACCTGGTCCGCGGGGCGCTCGACGTCGACCGGTTCCGGGCGGCGCTGGCGGAGAGCGGTCTGCGCCGGACCCGCCGTCGCGAGCTGCTCGCCAAGCTGGGCCTGGAGGAGGCGCCGGCGGGCGACGGCCGCGAGCGCGCCGGCGGATCCGGCGGGTAGCGCGGCGTGCGCTACCGGATCGTGGCGGTCGGCGGCCTCGGCCGCGGGTTCCTGGCCGACGGCTGCGCGCACTACCTGAAGCGCCTGACGCGCCTCGCGGAGGCCGAGGTCCGGGAGGTCCGCGCCGGGCGGGGGGCGCCCGACGCCGTGCGCGCGGCGGAGGGGGAGGCGCTGGCGCGGCACGCCGACGGTCGCCTGGTGGTGCTCGACGAGCGCGGGCGCAGCCGCACCACCGCGGAGCTGGCGCGGCACGTGACCGCGCGGGAGACGGCGGGCGACTCGCGGATCACGCTGTTGATCGGCGGCGCCGAGGGGACCGGTCCGGCCGTGCGGGCGCGTGCGGACGAGGTCTGGCGCCTTTCCGACCTCACGTTGCCGCACGAACTGGCGCGGCTCGTGCTGCTCGAGCAGCTCTACCGGATCGAGACGGTGCGGGCCGGGCATCCGTACCACCGCGCCTGACGGCGGTCCGCGCCGCCGGCCGGGCGCGCTCATCTTCATCACGGTGCGTGCCCCGGCGACTTCGTGAACGACGGCACGAGGGGCGTGAGAAGCGTCCTGGACGAAGTGTGTCCTTTCTCACCCTCGGTTCATGGCCCTTGACTCGCCCAGGAGCCCATGCCATACTCACGTTGGTCTCGTGTGCCCGCGAGGTCGTACCGGAAGGAGGTGCTTCTCTTGAACCGGCTTCGCCGATGGGCATGCGCACACCCGATGGAACCCCGGTTCGCCGACGTGAATCGAGACCGACGAGGAAACACGGACACTCCCGGTCCCCACATGCATAGAACCGAGTCCCCATCGACCGAAATCCATTCTGTTCAAGGGGAATCACCATGAAGAAACTACTCATCACCCTGCTGGCCGCGATCTTCGCCAGCGGCGTCGCCTCCGCCCAGACGTTCCCGGACATTCCGGACAACCACTGGGCCCTCGACGCCGTCGAGCGCATCGCGGACCTGAACATCGTGATCGGCT
>SLSQ01000290.1 GCA_007130355.1 Trueperaceae bacterium | reverse complement strand
CTCGCTCGACAAGGGCAAGAAGGTCCAGCTGACCGGCTTCGGCACCTTCGAAGTCCGCGAGCGCAAGGCCCGCACCGGCGTCAAGCCCGGCACCACCGACAAGATCAAGATCCCGTCCAGCAAGTACCCGGCGTTCAAGCCCGGCAAGAGCCTGAAGGAGAAGGTCAAGGGCTGAACCGTCCCCGTACCGGACCCCGGTACCTGCGACGACCGACCTCGGGGCGGCCTACGGGCCGTCCCGTTCGCGTGGCGCGCCGGCCCGCGTCGTCCCGCACCTCCCGCCGCCGGCCCGCCGTGCGCTAGCCTGCGTTCATGGGACTCTTGGACGTGCTCGGGCCGGTGATGGTGGGACCGTCGTCGTCGCACACGGCGGGCGCCTGCCGGCTGGCGCTGCTGGCGCGGCACGCGCGCCTGACGCCGCCCTCGCGCGCCGAGCTGACGCTGCACGGGTCGTTCGCCAAGACGGCGCGCGGCCACGGCACCGAGCTGGCGCTGGTGGCCGGCCTGCTCGGGATGATGCCGGACGACCCGCGCCTGCCCGAGGCGCACGATCACGCCGCGGCCGCCGGTCTGCAGGTCGTCTTCCGCACCGCCGACCTGGGCGACGTGCACCCGAACACGGTGCGCATCCGCACCGAGGGCGGACCGGACGGCGCCACCGAGGAGGTCGCGCTGACCGGCAGCAGCCTCGGCGGCGGGCTGGTCCGCGTCTTCGACGTCGACGGCTTCCGGGTCGAGTTCCGCGGCGGCCTCCACACGCTGCTCGTGCGGCACCACGACCAGCCGGGCGTGATCGCCCGCGTGGCGCGGGTCCTCGCCGACGACGCGAGCAACATCGCCACCCTCCACTGCGCCCGCAAGGAGCGGGGCGGCGAGGCGATGATGTCGGTCGAGATCGACCGGCGCCTGTCGCAGCCGGCCCTCGACTACCTGGCCCACCTGCCGTACGTGCACTGGATGCGGATGCTGCCGGAGGTCCTCTCCGGCGACCCACCGCCGGCAGGCCCCCACGACGACGGCCCCGCCCCGGCGCGCGCCGGACGCATCGCGGGACGCGACACCGGCGACGGCCGCGACGCGCCGTCGGCCGGCGGAGAGGAGGGAGCGCCGTGACCTTCGACGAACTCGCCCGCCACCCCGGTCCCGCTTCCGCCTTCTTCCTCGAGCGCGAGACGCGCGGCGACGCCGACGCCCGCGACGCCCTGCTCGCGAAGATGGCGGAGCGCCTCGCCGCCATGCGCGACAGCGTCGACCGCGGCCTGACGAACGACGCCAAGAGCCGCACCGGCATGGTCGGGTGGAACGCCAAGGGCCTGCACCAGGCCGCCGACCTGCTGGACGCCCCGCTCCTGAAGCGGGTGCAGGCGTACGCGATGGCGGTGAACGAGGAGAACGCCCGCATGGGCCGGATCGTCGCGGCTCCCACCGCCGGCAGCGCCGGCACCCTGCCCGGGGCGCTGTTCGGCGTCGCCGACCACCTGGGCCGGAGCGACGAGGAGCTGATCCTGCCGCTGATCACCGCCGCCGGCTTCGGCGAGATCATCTCCGAAACGATGTTCATCGCCGGCGCCTCGGGCGGCTGCGGCGCCGAGATCGGACCGTCCGCCTCGATGGCGGCCGCCGCCATCACCGAACTGCTCGGCGGCGACGCGCACGCCGCCGTCCACGCCGGGTCGCTGGCGCTCATGAACACGATCGGGCTGGTGTGCGACCCGGTCGGCGGCTACGTCGAGGTGCCGTGCGTCTCCCGCAACGCGTTCTACTCGGTGCACGCGGTCGCCGCCGCGCAGCTGGCGCTCGCCGGACTCGAATCGTTCATCCCGCCGGACGAGGTGGTCGGCGCGATGGCTTCGGTCGGGCGGATGCTGCCGCCCGAACTGCGCGAGACCGGCGAGGGCGGCGTCGCCGACACCCCCACCGGCCGCCGCATCGCCCTCGAAATGGCGAAGTGACCCACGGTCCCGAAGACGGCGTCCGCCGTCGACCGCACGTCGTGATCATCGGTGCCGGCTTCGCCGGTCTGAACGCCGCCAAGGGCCTGCGCGGCGCCGACGTCGATGTAACGATCATCGACCAGCACAACCACCACACCTTCCAGCCGCTCCTCTATCAGGTCGCGACGGCGCAGCTCGAACCGGGCGACGTGGCGCACCAGGTGCGAGCGGTGCTGCGGCGCGCGCCGAACGTCCGCTTCCGCCACGCCCTCGTCACCGGCATCGATCGCGACCGCGGCGAGCTGCTCCTGGCCGACGACCGCGAGGCGAACGATCCCCGCGCCGCCCGCGACCCGGACCCGCCCGGCCGCCTGGCGTTCGACCAGCTGATCGTCGCGCCGGGCGCGATCTACGCCGACTTCGGGGTGCCGGGCGTGCGCGAGCACGCCTTCTTCCTGAAGAGCGTGAGCGAGGCGGTGAACCTCCGCAGCCACCTGCTGCGCCGCTTCGAGCGCGCCTCGGCCGATCCGGAGGGCGGGCACGAGGGCGACCGCACGATCGCGATCGTGGGCGGCGGTCCGACCGGCGTCGAGCTGGCCGGCGCGCTTTCCGAGCTGATCTTCCGGGTGCTGCCGCGCGACCACCCGGACCTCGATCCGAAGGCGGCTCGGGTGGTGCTGATCGAGATGACCGACGCACTGCTGCCGCCGTTCTCGCCCGGTTCGCGTCGCCACGCCGAACGGGTGCTGCGCGCCCGCGGGGTCGAGGTGCGCCTCGGCACCGCGGTCGAGGAGGTCGGTCCCGACGCGATCCGCCTCGCCGGCGGCGAACGCTTGGCGACCCGCACCCTGATCTGGGCGGCGGGCGTCGAGGCGCACCCGCTGATCCGGGCGCTCGAGCTGCCGACCACCAAGGGCGGCCGCGCCGTGGTCCGGCCCGACCTGAGCGTCGAGGACCGCCCGGACACGTGGGTGATCGGCGACGCCGCCGGCAGCGAGGACGCCGACGGGAACCTGCACCCGCAGGTCGCGCCGGTCGCGATCCAGCACGGCCAGGCGGTCGCCCGCGCCGTCCTCGCCCGGCTCGACGGCCGCGAGCCCGCACCGTTCCGCTACCTCGACAAGGGCTCGATGGCGATCGTCGGCCGCAACGCCGGCGTCGCCGAACTCGCGCCCCGGTTCGGCGGGTTCGCGCTGCGCGGCTTCCTCGGCTGGGCGGCGTGGCTGGTCCTCCACCTGGCCTACCTGCCGGGGCACCGGAATCGGCTCGGCGCGGTGCTGGCGTGGGGCTACGAGTACCTCACCCACGACCGCCACGCCCGCCTGATCGGCGAGGTCACGCCCTCGCCGGCCGAACGGACCGGTCGCACCGGGAGGGTGCCGACGCGGGAGGTCGCGACGCGCGCCGCCGGCGCGCGCGAAGGCGGGGCCCGCGACGGCGGCGTGGACGTCCGCACGGACGGCGGCACGGACGATCCGGCGGACGACCCGGCGGACGACGGCAAGGGCGAGCGCACCGACGACGACGCGGACGGGACCTGAGCGCCCGCTCCCCGTCCCGCGCCCGCAGCGCCGCTATCATGCCCGCATGACGACCGCTCCGAACCGCGACCTTCCCGTCGACCCGCCCGTCGACCCGCCCGTCGACCTCGACCACGCCCTGAACATCGCCATCGCCGTCGCCGAAGAGGCCGCCCGGATCCAACGGGCGCACCTCGGCGGCGACCTCGACATCGGTACCAAGTCGAGCGTCACCGACCTGGTCACGAAGGTCGACACCGCCTGCGAGACGGCGATCCGCGAGGGGATCGCCGCCGTGTTCCCCGACCACGTGGTGCTGGGCGAAGAGGAGGGGCAGAGCGGCGAGGCGCGCTGCCGCTGGATCGTCGACCCGCTGGACGGCACCCTCAACTACGCCCACGGATTCCCGTTCTACTGCGTCTCGGTCGCGCTCGAGGTCGACGGCGTGATCGAGGTCGGCGTGGTCCTCGACACGCCGCGCGACGAGCTGTTCGCCGCCGTGCGCGGCCGCGGCGCGACCCGCGACGGCCGCCCGATCGCACCGTCGGACGAGGCCGAACCGATCCGCGCCATGCTCGCGACCGGCTTCGCCTACGTGCCGGAACGTCAGTACGAGAACCTCGAGGTGTTCGCGCGGATGCTGCCGCAGGTGCGGGCGATCCGCCGTCCGGGCGCGGCGGCCCTCGACCTCTGCTACGTGGCGTGCGGCCGGCTCGACGGCTTCTGGGAGCTGAAGCTGCAGCCGTGGGACGTCGCCGCCGGCGTGCTGATCCTGCAGGAGGCCGGCGCCACCGTCACGAACGGCGCCGGCGCCCCCTACCGGCTCGGCGACCGCGTGTTGATCGCCAGCAACGGTGCGCTGCACGCCCGACTGGTGTCGTTGCTGGACGTGGGGGGCGCCGAGACGCTCGCCTGACGCCAGCGGCGCTACCATCGAACCGTGAACGACGACGCCGCCCTCCGGGGCCCGCTCTGGAGCTGGTTCCGCGAGCTCCGCACCACCGTCGAGGCCGCCAACGCCGGCGACGGCGACCACCCGTTCCGGCGCGGCGACTTCGAGGTGCACGCCGCCGCCGACGAGGTCGAACTGACGCTGCGCGACGTCAGCGAAGAGGACGCGATCCTGATCGCCTCCGAACTCCGGTCGCTGGGCGCGACCGCGCGCCTGGTCGCACTCGCCGACTGCCCCGGCTGCGGACACCGCGGCCCGGCGGAATCGCCCTGCCCGGACTGCGCGTCCGAGCGCGCCTGACGCCCCGCCCCGTCGCCGGGCGGAGGCGCGCCTCCGCCTTCCAGCGGAGGCGCGACGGCCCGCCGGTGGCCTAGAGTGAACGCATGGACGGAAAACGACTGGAACGAACGACCGACGACAAGTGGGTGGGCGGCGTCTGCGGCGGCCTGGGACGCTACTTCGAGATCGACCCGACGATCGTGCGCCTGATCTTCATCGTGGCCTTCTTCGGCTTCGGCACCGGCCTGCTGGTGTACCTGGTGCTCTGGTTCGTGATGCCGCGCGCCGCCTGACCGGCCCCCGCCGGTCCCCGCCTCAGGAGGCGGCGCCTGCGGCCGCGCCGGGTTCCTCCGGTCGTGGCCAGCGGAGCTCCGGTTCCAGCGCGACCCACGCCTCGCTGCGCCGCCACAGCTCCGCGGCCGCCGCAAGGTTCCGCCCCGGCGCCGCCGGACGCTTCGCGCCCCGGTCCTGGAAGTAGCCGCCGTTCGGCTCCGGCGCCGGCGACTCCGTCGCGAGCCAGTGGCCGGTGTCGGCGCCCTGGACGGACGTCCGTCCGAACAGACGCTGCGCGAACCGGAACGCCGCCTGCGAGACCCCGCCGCCCGCCCCGAACCGGCTCGCCACGAAGCCGGGGTGGTACGCGTACGCCCGCAGGCGCGGGTGGGGCGCGCGACGCGCCGCCTCGCGCGCGAACAGGACGTTCGCCGCTTTCGACCAGGCGTACGCCCGCCAGGCGCCGTACCGCTCCCCCGACGCGGCGCGCTCCAGGTCGATCGTGCCGGCCATCGCGTGCGCCCCGGACGAGGTGACCACGATCCGCGGCGCCGCCGACGCGCCCAGGGCGCCCGTCAGGTGGTGCGTCAACAGGAACGGGGAGAGGTGGTTCAGGGCGAAGGTCCGTTCGAACCCCTCCTCGGTCGCCCGGAACCGCGCCAGGTACGCCCCGGCGTTCAGCATCAACGCGTCGACGCGCGGCAGGTCCCGCGCCAGACGCCGGGCCACCTCGCGCGTGGCGGCCAGCGACGCCAGGTCCGCGGGATGGTGCGTCACGGCGCCGGCCCGTCCCACCTCCGCGGAGGTCGCACGCGCCACCTCCGCACCGCGACCCTCCGGCCGCGACACCGCGTGCACCTCGGCCCCGTCCAGAGCGAAGGCGCGGGCGAGTTCGCGACCGATGCCGCTGCTGGCGCCGGTAACGATGACGGTCGGGCGTTCGGGCGAGGTCGACATGGGGGCGAGGTTCCCATGCGACGACCGAGGGCGAAGGCACGTCGGCGACACGTTCCCCGTTCGGTTCCGGACCCGACCTGCGGGTTCGTCGCAGCCCCGTCTACGCACTTCGAAGTCCGTTCGTCTGTGACGAACGCACCGGTGCCCGCACGCACCGCACGTACGATCGTGCGACTCCCCACCGAACCGGGTCGGAGCTTCGCACGGACGTCGCCACGGCGTCCTACCAGGAGGAACCGTGATGCCGAACCGACGCTCCGTCCTGCCCTCAGCGCTGCTCGCGTCGGCGCTGCTCGCGTCGGCGCTGTTCGCCGCATCGTGCGCCACCTCGACGCCGCCGCCCGCCGAACGTGCCGGGCAGACGATCGACTTCGCCGCCCCGGGCGCGCGCAGCACCACCGATCCTCCGTTCGAGATCGTGGCGACCGCCAGCTCCGGACTCGTCGTCGCGTTCGGCGCCACCGGCGTCTGCACCGTCGCGACCGGTGCGCCTCCCGGCGCCGTTCGCACCGACGCGGTCGCTTCGGCGGCGTGGGTAACGCTCTCCGGCGACCCTGGCGCGTGCGCCCTGAGGGCCTCGCAGGCCGGCGACGACGCCTGGCGGCCCGCCGACGACGTGCGGCGCACGGTCGTCGTGACCGCACCGAGCGACGACCCGCCCGGCGACGACCCACCGAGCGAAGAGCCGCCCGGCGAAGAGCCGCCCGGCGAAGAGCCGCCCGGCGAAGAGCCGCCCGGCGAGGAGCCGCCAGGCGACGATCCGCCGACCGTGGACCCCGAGGTCCGCACGGTGGGCTGGCTGCTCCTGCAGGAAACGGTGACGCCCGCGACCTGGAGCGTCGGAGGGAACGGATCGTTCCGCACGCTGGACGCGCCGCTGCCGGACGACTCCACGCCGTTCGCGGTCGAGCTCGACCGCTGCACGATCGCGGTGCACGGCTCCACGGACGCGGCACCGGATCCGATCGACGAACCCGTCGCGCTCCTCGATGCCGGCACGCCCCTCGCCGTCCGCGCCGGCGGCGCTCCGTACCTCGACCTGGAGCGCGGCGACGACGGGCGCTACGGCGTCGCGGAGGAGGCCGCTCCGGGTACACCGCTGCCGGACGACGGCCTGAGCGTCGCGATCCCCGGAAGCGCGGCGTTTCCCGCGTTCGCCGCCGCACCGTTCGCGCCGGCGAAGCGGATCGCCTTCGACGGCGCCTTCGACGCGCACGACGTGCGACCGGACACGACCTTCGCCTGGAACGGTTCCGGACGGAGCGACACCGCGGTGCTGCTGATCGGCGGGAACGACACCGTCGCCTTTTCGTGCGTCGCCACCGACGACGGCGCGTTCACGTTCGACACGGACGCCCGGACCGAACTCGCCGCGGCCGGCTACGAGCACGGCGAACTGCGCGCCGCGGGCCGGCTCGCCGTCGCGCGCACCGACCACGACGACGTCGCCGTCCTCGCCGGCACGCTTCGGATCGTGACGTTCGACGCCACGGACGTCGCCGTCCTCGGCCGGGATCCGCGCCCCGCCCCCGCGCCCGACGACGTTCCGTCGGCCGCGTCCCTCGCTCGCTTGGCGAGCCTCGTGCTGGGCCTCGACCCG
>SLSQ01000190.1 GCA_007130355.1 Trueperaceae bacterium | reverse complement strand
GAGCAGACCGACGTGGAGGCCTTCGAGCCCCTCGAGCCCGTCGCCGACGGCTTCCGCAACTACCTCAAGACGAAGTACAGCGTCTCGGCCGAGGAGCTGCTCATCGACAGGGCGCAGCTGCTCACCCTCACGGCGCCCGAGATGACCGTGCTGGTCGGCGGTCTGCGCGCGCTGGGCGCTAGCCACGGCGGCAGCCGGCACGGCGTGCTCACCGATCGCCCGGGCGTGCTGACGAACGACTTCTTCGTCAACCTGCTCGACATGGGCGTCGCCTGGGCGCCGCACGGCGACGGCGAGGACGTGTTCCACGCCCACGACCGCGAGACGGGCAAGGTCCGCTGGAGCGGCACCCGCGTCGACCTGGTGTTCGGCTCGAACTCCGAGCTGCGCGCGCTGTCCGAGGTGTACGCCCAGGACGACGCCCAGGAGAAGTTCGTGCGCGACTTCGTCGCCGCGTGGACCAAGGTGATGGAGCTGGATCGGTTCGAACTGGGCTGATCACGACGACGGCGCGAGCCGTCCAGTGCGTTGGTCGCCATCACGGTGGGGGCGTAGGGGTTCGGCGTTTTGCCGAAGCCCGAGTGCGCGGCCGTAGCGGCCCGTGCCGTGCTGTCAAGCATCGGGCGCAGCGCCATGCCGTCGCCCGCGCGCCTGCAGCCCCGAGGCCGCGGACTCGCCTTGGCGCCACTACCCCCGTCGCAGGTCGGGCATCCCGCGCATGCCACGCACGGCCGCATCGAGCCAGTTGAGGAGGTCGCGCACGTCGCGCAGGTCGACGGTCTCAACCGGCGAGTGGGTGTAGCGGGTGGGGAACGATACATCGAGCGTCGGTACCCCGCGCCCTTCGTGCTGCGTGAAGGCACCGTCGCTCAACCCTCCACTCAGCACGCTGTACTGGAGCTTGACGCCGACGCGCGCCGCGACCTCTGCGGCGTAGCGCCTGAGTATCGGGCTGGGAATCATGCCGTTCATCTTCCCTTTCGTGAAGCGCGTCAGCACGGGTCCCGCACCCAACGCCACCGGCTGCACGGCGCCACCGACCGGGACGTCGGTGGCGACCGCGATGTCGACGCAGAAGGCGACGTCGGCATCCACGCGGCGCGCAGCGCTGACACCTCCACGCACCGAGAACTCCTCCTGCGCGGTGAACAGCAACGCCACGTTGACCGGCAGGTCGACGCCCGCGAGGCGCTCGGCCAGTTCCACCAACACCGCCACACCCACGCGGTCGTCGAGCGCCTTCCCGACCACGCGGTCGCCGTGGACGCGCGCGCTCGCCTGGAACACGCCGAGCGTGCCGACTTCGACCCCCATCTCGAGCGCATGGGCACGGTCGCGCGCACCGATGTCCACGAACGCGTCCTCCGCGCTCACCGAGCGGCGGAGATCATCCGGGCTGGAGAGATGCTTGGCGCACACGCCCACGACGCCCGGCACGTCGCCCTTTTCACCCAAGAACGCGAGCCAGCGGCCCGCGAGCACCTGGTCATGTACCCCACCGACGCGGTGAACACGCAGGAAGCCAGCATCGTCGACGTCGCGGACCACGAAGCCCACCTCATCGAGGTGGGCACTCAACTGCAACGTCGGTCGCCGAGCATCGCGCGCCGCGAGGAAGGCGACCACGTTCGCGAACGCGTCGACCTCGACACCGAGCCCGAGCGAACTCAAGTCGTCTCGCACGGCCGTGACCACACGGTCCTCCTGCCCAGACGGACCGATCAGGTCGGCGTAGTTGACGATGCGGCGGGTCAGGCGGTCCATCGGTTCTCCCTCTTGGCCCAACAACTGTGCGTGGCAGCATGTTCATGGTGGACGATCACGGACCGAGATAGTGATCGAACAACGCCTTGGTGACGCGTGCGATCACCGTGTGCGACGGGTGGTCGAGGTGGAAGCGCAGGTCGGACGTCACCATCGTGGTGACGCCGAGTACGAAGCCGTCCTCACCGCGAAGCACGACGGCCGCCTCGTTGCGCAGACCGGGCAGCGAGCCGCTCTTGGAGGCGATGGAGACCGGATGCGCTGCGACCTCGTGCTGGTAGGCATCGTAGGCGATGTACCGGCCGAGATGATCGGTGAACTGCTGGCGGAGCAGGATCCCACGAGCGACGTCGGTCTGTGCCGGCGGCAGCAAGTCACCCGCCCACAGGTCGCGCATCATCGCGTGCAAGTCACGCGCGCTGGTGGTGGCAGGCGTGCTGGGCGGGTCCACCTGCAGTGGCCCGAAGAGGCGGGTGCCGGCCCAGCCGTTCCGCTCGGCCAGAGCGTTGACACGCTCGATCGTCACGAGACTCATCAGCAGGTTGGTGGCCGTGTTGTCGCTGACGCAGATCATCAGATGGGCCAGGTCGATCGCCAAGTAGGGCCGGCCGGGCGTGAGGATCTTCATCACCCCGGATCCCGGCACGGCGGCACCCGGTTCGAAGCGGAGTTCGTCATCGAGCGAGAAGTGCCCGTCGGCCACGCCTTCGAGCCACGCGATCAGCAGTGGCACCTTGATGGTGCTGGCGGCGCGCGTGACCAGGTCGGGCCGGTAGCTCAGCAATCGATCGCCCGTGAGGTCGCTGGCCACGAGCGACAGCGTGCCGCCGAGCGCCGCCTCCTCGGTTCTGATCGCATCGATGAGGCCCGCGTGCCCCTGCGCCGCGGTCGTGTCGGCCTTCCGGCGTCGCCCCGTCATCGCGTCCTCGGGTCGAGTACGTCACGCAGGCCGTCACCAAGCAGGTTGAAGGCCATCACGACCATCATGATCGCGAGGCCCGGGAACACCGCCATCCACCAACCGGTCCGCAGGTACGCCCGGGCGTCGCTCAGCATCGAACCCCACTCGGGCGTGGGCGGCTGCGCACCCAGGCCCAGGTAGCTCAGGCCGGCAGCACTGAGGATGGACGTAGCGAAGCCGATGGTGGCGAGCACGATGATCGGTGCGGAGACGTTGGGCAACACGTAGCGCAGCGCCACGCGCACGTGGCCGGCTCCGAGGGCCCGCGCGCCAGTCACGTAATCGAGCTCCATCACCGCCATCGTGGTGCCGCGGACCGTGCGGGCATACACAGGAATGGCCGACACACCCACCGCGATCATCATGTTCGCCAGGCCCGGACCCAGCACCGCGACCACGGCGAGCGCCAGAAGGATGCCAGGAAAGGCAAGCATCACGTCCACCGTCCGCATGATGAGCCCGTCGAGCCACCCGCCTGCGAGGCCGGCGACCAGGCCCATCAGGGTACCCACGACCGCGGCGATACCCACGGCGATCACGCCCACCTGCAGCGAGATGCGCGCGCCGTGGGCGACGCGGCTCAGGACGTCGCGCCCGAGGTCGTCGGTCCCGAAGGGGTGGGCTGCGCTGGGCGACTGCTTCACCGCGCGGAAGTCCATCTTGGTCGGCGAGTGCGGGGCGATCGCGGGCGCGAACACCGCCACCGCCACGAACGCGACGATGAGGACGGCGCCCATCATCGCGCCGGGTTTGCGCGATAGGCGCGTCCACACGCCGGGGCGCGGCGAGACGGCGTGCTCGGGAACGCTCATCTGACGGCGATCCGCGGGTCGATCGCCGCGTACACCATGTCGACGAGCGCGTTGACTACGACGTAGACGACGCCGGCGAAGAGCACGATGCCCTGCACCTGAGGTAGGTCGCGCGCCATGATCGCGTTCACCGCGAATCGACCTATGCCGGGCCGCGCGAACACCGATTCCACGATCACCGACCCCGCCATCAGCGTGCCGAACTGCAGGCCGACGATCGTCACCACCGGGATCAGCGCGTTGCGCAGCGCGTGGTGGGCGACGATCCCGGACGCCGAGACGCCCTTCGAGCGGGCGGTGCGGATGAAGTCCTGGCTGAGCACCTCGAGCAACGCGGACCGCGTGAGGCGCGCGAGCACGGCGGCGGCCGGCAACCCGAGGCAGACGGCCGGCAGCACCAACCCGGACCAGCCGCTGCCGGTGATGGGAAACCAGCCAAGCGTGAGGGCGAACAGGAGAATCAGGAGCAGGCCGCTCCAGAACGTGGGCATCGAGATACCGACCAAGGCGATCGACATGATCACGGCGTCGACCACCGGGCTTCGCTGGATGGCCGCGAGGGTGCCGAGTAGCACCCCCACGACCACCGCAACACCCATCGCCGCGAAGGTGAGCGCCGCGGTGGCACCCACCCGGTCGGCGATCTCGCGGGCGACGGGTTGACCGCTGCGCAGCGACGTCCCCAGGTCGCCGCGCAGCGCGCGTGCGAGGAAGCTTCCGTACTGGACGGGGAGGGGGAAATCGAGACCGAGTTCCGAACGCAACCGGGCCACGTCCTCCGCCGTCGCCCGCTCGCCCAGCATGATCGCGACCGGATCGCCCGGTGTCAGGTGGGTCATGCTGAACGCCAGCAACGACACCCCGAAGAGCACCGGTACGGCCGCGACCAGGCGACGGAGGAGGAACGGGAGCACGGCGCGTCAGTCCAGCGTGGCGTCGTTCAGGAGCAGGAAGCCGTCAGGGTGGACCACGGCGCCCGCGAGCGACGCACTGGTACCGATGAAGTTGTCGTTGATCCAGAACGGTACCCACAGCGCCTGGTCGCTGACGAAGCGCTGGATCTCGGCATACGCCTCGAGCCGGTCGGCATCGTCCGTCTCCGTACGGGAGCGCTCGATCAGAGCGTCGAGCTCGCGAGAGTCGAAGTGCGAGTGCGCCAACCCGGTACCGATGTTGGAACTGTGGAACCACAGGTGCACGATGTCGGGGTTGGCGTAGGTGTAGCCCATGAGGTTCGCCTGGTGCGTGCCATCCTTGGCCCGCGCCATCAGCGTGCCGAACTCGATGGTCTCGATCTGCATGCCGATGCCGACCTCGGCGAACTGCTGTTGGGCGATCTGGGCAGTGCGCACGGCATCGTCGAAGGGCGGGCTCAGGACGGTGAAGGTGAGCGGTACACCGTCCTTGCGCAACGTCCCAGAACCGTCGGGCGTCCAGCCGGCCTCCGCCAGCAGCGCGAGTGCACGCTCGGGATCGTAGGTCGGAGCGTAGTCGCTCATGCCATCCCAGTAGCCCCAGATGCTCGGCGGCAACACGCCGTAGGCCTGGATGCCGCGGCCCTCGAGCACCACGTCGACCATGATGCTGGCGTCGACCGCGTGGTTGAGCGCACGGCGCACGCGAACGTCATCGAAGGGTGGGACGAGGACGTTGAGTTCCATGAAGCGACCGACGCCCTTGCGCAGGAAGCTGACCATGTCGAAGCGGTCATCCCCCAGGAAGCGTGGCACGTCGGTGACCGGGAACGGCGATACGACCTGGACCTCCCCCGCCTCGAACGCAGCCACGCGCGTTGCGGCCTCGGGGACGATGCGGAACTCGATCCGCTCGATGCTCGGCGCAGCGGTGCGGGTGTAGGAGGGGCCCCATGCGTACGCGTCATTGCGCTCCAGCACGATGCGCTCACCCGAACGCCACGCAGAGAACCGCCACGGACCACTCATGACGGGACGGCGCCCGAACTCGACGCCCAACTCGGCCGCCGCCGCGGCTTGGACGATGGCGCCACGCGGATCGGTCAGATTGTCCAGGAACGGGGCGAACGGCTCGTCGAGGTGAATGCGGAAGGTGCGCTCATCGACGATCTCGATCTCGGTGATCGGCGCGAACAAGCTGCCCGCGATGGGCGACTGCGTCGCGGGGTCCAGGGCGCGCAGGATCGAGGCGCGAACGGCGCTGGCATCGAGCGGCGTACCGTCATGGAAGACGATGTCGGGCTTGAGTGTGAAGGTCCACATCAACCCGCCATCCGACGCCTCCCACGACTCGGCCAGGCCGTCGGCGTAGGCACCCGAGAGGTCCTTCGTCAGAATCGTGTCGCCGGCGTAACGCATGATCAGACCCGTCACGGCGGTGCTCGTGCGCTGCGGGTCCAGGGTCTCGGGTTCCTCGCCGGCGGCGAACACCAGGGTGCCGCCCGATTGGGCGAGCGCGCCCCCCGCCATCGTCGCGGCGACGACGAACACGAGCAGTAGATGACCAAAGGGTTTCGGCATGGGTGGAGCTCCTTCCACGGCGAGTTGAGGGGGCGGCACCCGATCCTGCCTGGCGGGCGCGCGTCAGGCTGCACACTTGCGAAGGTCAGCGACCGTCCAAACGACCTCCCCCCTCCGCCACCGCGAAGGTGGCGAACGCCGAGTAGGCGACTTCTCCGTCGGTCAGACGAGTGCGCGCGGTCGGCGCGACCCGCTCCACCGCGATCGTGATCAGTTGACAGAGGGCAAGCAGGGGGACCATGTCGCTGAAGGCAGACACCCCACGGGTGCACACGAACAGCGTTCGGCACGCATCAGGGAAGGCCTTCGCGGCTGCGGCAACAGACACGTTGGTCACCACGCTGAAGGGCACGCCGCGACGCCGCAGGTATGCGATGGCGTTTCGGACGTCGCTGCCAATCCGCGAGAGCGCCAGGACCAGCACATGGTCCTCGGGGCGGAAGCCGCTGAACTCGTCGGCCAGCGATGCGCGCGCACCCTCGACGGCGCGGACGTCGGTCAGCAGCTGACCGAGCGTGAGCGCGAGGTTCCATCCGGCACCGAAGGCAACGCGCTGTGCGAACACGAACACGCGTTGGGCACCGACCAGGTCAGTGCAGAGGCCCTCGAGATCGGCGAGCTCCAACCCACCCAACGTGGCCTCGACGTTGGTCGTCGTCTGCAGGGTGTACGAAGCCAGCAGCGGGCCGACTTCGGGTAACCCGCTGCGCGCAACGAAGCGCGCGGCCGGTGACGACGTGACCGCATAGAGTTCCCGCTGGACGTCGCGCTTGAACGCTGCGTAGTCGCTGTACCCGAGCTTGCGGACGAAGCGCGAAACCGTGGCCGGCGCGACGGCGGCGCGCCGTGCAACCTCGGCGGCGCTCACGAAGGGAACGTTGGCGTAGCCGTGGCACAAGTGGTCTGCGAGCCGCGCCTCGGTGGGCGTGACACCTGCCACGGACTTGAGGCGTTCGACCACCGTCAGAGCCACCCTTAGCCTCCTGGGTGAGATGTTCCTAAACTCGATAATCCTGCAACGAGCGTTTCACGCCGGAGAGTAGCAGCGACGCGACACCGCGTCAACTTGGGCGCCGAGCAACCCCTCGCCACCGGCCGTGACCCGGCACCCCACCACCCGTAGAACGCCCCACCCTGGCGTATCCGCGGTCCCCCCTCAACCGCACACCCACGGCCACGGCTGGAACACGCCGGCTTCAGTCGGGTGGCGGATTCGGCTAGGGTGTTCGCGGATGACACCGCGTCGCGGTCGGCGATAACCGCGTCGCACCCTTGGAGGCCGCCATGTCGCAACGAGACCACCCCCGCCATCGAGCGACCGACGCCGTCTGGGCCGGCGAGGAACGTCCCTTCATGGACCGCGCTACCCAGGTGCCCGTGGTGCACTCGGTCTCGTTCGGTTACCACGACCTCGACACCTGGCGCGCCGTCGCGCTCGGCGAGGCCGAAGGCCACATCTACGGCCGCAACACGAACCCCACTGTGG
>SLSQ01000219.1 GCA_007130355.1 Trueperaceae bacterium | reverse complement strand
TTCGAACTTCGGACTGAGCAAGCGCGAGAATCGGTCGCGCAACGAGGCCATGGTGACTCCTCCCGCAGAATCTTCGGGGAGGCTATCACGCGACGCTCACGGGCATCGGTGAAAAATGCCCACCTGAGCGCGTTTCGCCCGTTCCGCGCCGTTCCCGGGTCGTGAGCGGACGGCGTCAGCCGTGCGAGGGACGCATCGAGCCGTCCTGCGGCGTGCCGGCGGGGTCGGAGTCGTCGCGGAGGACGCCGTCGTCCGAACCGTCGGACTCCGGTCCGGGCCGCGGTCCGCGCGGCGTTCCGACCGGTGGCGGCTCCGGAAGCGTCTCGCCGCGCATCAGGGCGGCGAACTCCTCGTGGTGGACCGTCTCTCGTGCCAGCAGCACCTCGCTCACCCGCTCGAGGTCGGACCGGCGCGCTCGCAACGCGTCGCGGGCGCGCGCCGCCTGTTCCTCGACGAGCCGACGGATCTCGGCGTCGACCCGCCGGGCGGTCGCGTCGCCGTAGCTCCGTTCGCCGATCGACTCGCCCAAGAACCCGTCCTCCTCCGAGGCGAGCGCGATGGGCCCGACGGCGTCGCTCATGCCCCAGCGGGTCACCATCCGGCGGGCCAGGTCGGTCGCCTGTCGGAGGTCGTTCTGCGCGCCGGTGGTGATCTCGCCGTGCAGCAGCTCCTCGGCGGCGCGGCCCGCCATCGCCACCACGATCCGATCGAGTAGCTGCTCCTTCGTGGCGGAGAGCCGCTCCTCGTCCGGAACCTGCATCATGTACCCCATCGCTCGCCCCCGCGGCACGATCGTGATCTTGTGGACCGGATCGGCGTGGGGCATCAGCCACGCCGCGAGGGCGTGCCCCGCCTCGTGCACCGCGGTGGTTCGACGTTCCCGGTCGCCGATCACCCGGCTGCGACGTTCCGGACCCATCACCACCCGGTCGGCCGCTTCGTCCAGGTCGGGCGGCACGATCGTCCGCCGGCCGGCGCGCGCGGCGACCAGCGCCGCCTCGTTCAACAGGTTCTCGAGGTCGGCGCCGACGAAGCCGGGCGTGCGGCGGGCCACCCGCGCCAGGTCGACCGTCCGGTCGAGCGGCTTCTCGCGCGCGTGGATGCGGAGGATCGCCTCGCGGCCGCGGACGTCCGGCGCGTCGACCACCACCTGGCGGTCGAACCGGCCCGGTCGCAGCAGGGCCGGATCGAGTACGTCCGGCCGGTTCGTGGCGGCCACGATGATCACGTCGTGCGACGAGTCGAAGCCGTCCATCTGCACCAGCAGCGCGTTGAGGGTCTGCTCCCGTTCGTCGTTGCCGCCCATCGGGTTGGCGTTGCGGCGCCGACCGACGGCGTCGATCTCGTCGATGAAGACGATGCACGGGGCGCTCTTCTTGGCGGTCTCGAACAGGTCGCGGACCCGGGCCGCACCCACGCCGACGAACATCTCGACGAAGTCGGCGCCGCTGATCGAGAAGAACGGCACGCCCGCCTCGCCGGCCACCGCGCGCGCGAGGTGGGTCTTGCCGCTTCCGGGCGGGCCGACCATCAGCACGCCGTGCGGGATGCGGGCGCCGACGTCGTGGAACCGGCTCGGGTCCTTGAGGAAGGTCACGACTTCGCTGAGGTCGGCCTTCGCCTCCTCGACCCCGGCCACGTCCTGGAAGAGGACCTGGGGCGACTCCTCGGTCATCAGCTTCGCGCGGCTCTTGCCGAACTGGCCGGCCGCGTCGCCGCCGCCGGCGCCGCGGTTGGCGCGGAACAGGAAGACCACGAACGCCAGCAGCAGCACGACCGGGAGCGCGAACAGCGCGACCCGTCCCCACGGGATCCCGGGCGCCGCGACGGTCACGTCGGCGCCGGCGGCGGTGAAGCGGCTCAGGTCCTCCGGCGGCCGGGCCAGACGGGTCGTGTAGGCGGGGCCGGCGGCCGGATCGGCCGCGCCGTGCAGCGTCACCGCGAGCACCGTGTCGTCGATGCGGATCTCGGCGATGCGGCCGGCGTCGAGGTCGGCCTCGAAGGCGCCGTAGCTGCGGGTGGGCGGTCCGCTCCCGTCGCCGGCGCGGTTCGCGAGGAACAGCACCAGCGCCAGCACGCCGAAGACGAGCAGGATCCCACGGATCGGCGGCGCTCCCATGGTGCGAGTCTACGCGCCGTGCATGAGAGCCTCGGGGTCCGGGAACGCGAAGTCGGCGGTCAGGGGGAGCCCTTGGCCAGATCGTTGAAGCGCACGTGGGCGCTGTGGAACTGCAGGTCGATGCCGCCGACCGGGCCGTTGCGCTGCTTGCCGACGAGGACCTCGGCGATGCCCTGCTTCTCCGACTGCGGGTCGTAGTACTCGTCGCGGTAGATGAACATCACCAGGTCCGCATCCTGCTCGATCGCGCCCGAGTTGTGGCTGAGCAGGCCGTCGGCGAGCCAGCAGGCGGTGTCCGGGACGGTCAGGTCGTACACGGGCGCGCGTCCGGCGGGGCGCACGTCGGCGACGCGGTCCCAGTACAGGTCGTCGGTCGCGACGCTCTCGAGGTCCGGATCGTCGAGCACCGCGGCGTAGGAGGCGAGCGTCGCTCTCGAGGGAGCGAACGAGAAGTGGGAGGCACCCCCGTACGCGGTTCCACGCGCTTTCGCCATCGCTCGCGTCGTGAACCCGGCGGAGCGCATGCGGGCACGCACGGCGTCGAACCGTTCGATCGGCAGGGTGTCGAGGTTCGTCGCTGCGTGCACGCCGTCGAGCGCCTTCGCGAGGCGTTTCGCCTGCGCGATTCGGGGCCCGAAGGCGCCGACATGTTCGAGGAAGACGCGCAGGTCGCGCGCGCCCGAAACGACGACCCGGTGCGAGGTACGGCGTTCCGTGCGTGACGGCCGTGATCGGATCCGCGCCACGATGCCCAGGCGTTGGAGCAGGGCAGCGACGTCGAACGCGAGTCCGCGGCTGTCGGTCGCGTAATACACGTGGTGACCGCCACGCGTTCCGGACGTGCGCACGCCGATGCAGCCATCGGTCGCCCAGAGGTGGCGCAGGAGCGTCGCTACCTGATGGTTCGGGAGTCGGAACGCGGCGTGCGGGAGCCGCTTCTCGGAACTTCGCTGACCGAAGATCCCGAGGTCCTTCAGCCAAGCGCCGACGCCGGCGGCCTTCCAACGCGTGCCGTTGCCACCGATCGACAACTGACGCCACGAGCCGCGTCCGGCGTACGACCGGACGGTCGAGCCCATCGACCTGGCCGCCGTCGCCACCAGGCGCAGGTTCGCTCCCGACCCGCTGGTGTAGCGCAACGTCTGCCCGGAGAGGTAGCTGCCGTCGCCGATCAATTGGCCGAGCAGGGCGACCGCGTCGTCCTCCCACCGCTCCGGCCGCAGGGGCGGCGGCAAGCGCCGAGCGATCGCGAGGCGGTCGCCCGCTTCGAGGGCTCCTGCCGCGACCCATCCGTCCGCGCCGAGGAGCCGGTGATCGGTCGTACAACGGATCGTGCGACCGGAGGCGGTCCGCACCTCGAGCACGTCCCGTTCGCCGACCGACCAGACGAGCTCGGCGCGGGCGGGCCGAAGCCGCCCTTCGTCGGAGACCGACGTCACGCACGGGGCTTCGTCGACGAGCTCGGCGACCGGCCTACGGGAGCCGTCGGTCAGGTTCACGAGGGTGTCGCCGGTCACGCATTCACGAAGATCGGACAGCATCGGCCGCTTGTTCGGCCGGCTCTCGACCGCCCGCGACAGCTGCGACAGGACCAGGACCGGGATGTCGAGCTCGCGGGCGAGGGCCTTGAGGCCGCGCGAGATGCTGCTGATCTCCTGCTGGCGGTTCTCGGCGCCGTACCGGCCGGCGGCGCCGCCGCCCGACATGAGCTGCAGGTAGTCGATCACGATCAGGTCGAGGCCGTGCTCCGCCTTGAGGCGGCGGGCCCGGCTGCGGAGCTCCATCACCGTCAGGTCGGCGTTGTCGTCGATGAAGATCTTGGCTTCGCTCATGCGGCCGGCGGTGTCGGCGAGGCGCTGGAAGTCGCGGTCGGTGAGCTGGCCGTTGCGGACGCGGCTCATGTCGACGCGCGCCTCGCTGCAGAGCATGCGGGTCACCAGCTGCACGCCGGACATCTCGAGGCTGAACAGACCGACGGTGGCCTTCTCGCGCAAGGCGACGTTCTGGGCGATCGTGAGCGCCATCGCCGTCTTGCCCATCGAGGGCCGCGCCGCCAGCACGTTGAGGCTCGCCTTCTGCAGGCCGGCGGTCATCTGGTCGAGCTCGCGGAAGCCGGTCCGGAGCCCCGAGACCGGGTCGGGGTTCGAGAACAGTTCGTTGATGTGCGCGAAGGTGTCGGTGACCAGGTCCTGCATCGAGTCGAAGACGTGGGTCCGCTTGCTGCTGGAGAGTTCGAAGATCGCCTTCTCGCTGGCGTCGAGGACCTCGTCGAGCGGCATCGCCTGGTCGTAGGCGGTCTGCAGGATCCTGCCGCTGGCGCCGATCAGGTCGCGCAGGACCGCCTTCTCGGCGACGATCCGGGCGTAGCTCTCGGCGTACGCCGCGGTCGGCACCGAGTCGACCAGTCCGACCAGGTAGGGGACGTTGCCCACCTCGTCGAGCTCGCCGCTCTGGCGCAGTTCCTCGGTGAGGGTGACCAGGTCGATCGGTTCGTTGCGGTGGAAGAGGCGCTCCATCGCGCGGTAGAGCTTGCGGTGGGACTCCTTGTAGAACTGGTCCGGGCGCACGGTCCCTTCGAGCGCGGCGAACACCTCGTTGTCGAGAAGGATGCTGCCGAGGACGCTCTGTTCGGCGTCGAGGTTCTGCGGGGGGGTCCGGCTCTCCACGCCGGCCATCGTACCCGCGGCCGGTAGAATGACGCTCATGCTCACGGCCTGGACGGTCCTGTTCTCGGCGCTGGTCGCCCTGGCGATCGGCGCCCTTCCGCTCGGCGCGCACTGGATCCGCCGTGCGGGCGGGACCGACCCGCGCGACGTGAACCCGCACCTGCTCGGGATCGAGAACGTGTTCCGGCTGCTCGGTCCTCCCGTCGCCGTGGTGGCGTTCCTGCTCGACGTCCTGAAAGGGGCGGTCGCGGTGGCGGCCCTGCCGGTGCCGGAGGTGGCGGCGTTCGCGGTGCTGGCGGGCCACATCGCGCCGGTGCGGCTGCCGGGCGACCGGTGGCCCCGGGGCCGTGGCAACGGCGTGCTGGTCGGCGCCCTGGTGGCGTTGGTCGGCGCGGGCGTCGTCCCGCTCGGGGCGGCGATGCTGGGCGCTGCGGCGTTCGCCGGTTCGCTCGCGCGCTGGGGGTACGCCACGCCGTCGACGCTGCTCGGACTGGTCGTGACGATCCCCTGGCCGGGCGCGCCGTGGCCGCTGCTGGTCGCGTGGACCGCGCTTCTGACCGTGCGCGGCTGGTTGGCGCTGGCACGCATCGCCGACGGCACCGAACCCCGGCTCGGCGATCCGCCGCCGGTCCGGGGACTTCAGGCCGACCGGGTCCGGGCCGCCTTCATGATCCACCCCCTCTCGATCGACGACCTGTGGCAGGTCAAGAGCCAAGCCTGGGCGCACCAGCTGCACCGGCGGGGGCTGCTTCCCGAGGCGTGGTTGCGGTGGGTCCTGCCGTGGTTGCGACCCCAGGTGCACGGGATCCTGCGGGGGGTGACGCTGCCGGACGGCCGCACGCTCGAGGTGGTCCTGATCGGCGGGCCGATGCTGCCCGACCAGATCCGCGCCGAGCCGGAGGTCGCGACCCGCATGGCGATCCGAGGCGCCGAACTGGCCCGCGAGCTCGGCGCCGAAGCGTTCGGCCTGGGCGCCTTCTGGTCGACGGTGGGGGAGAAGGGACGCCGGGTGCAGGAGGCGGTGCCCGACCTGCCGGTCACGCACGGCGGTACCTACACCGCCGCCACCGTCCGCGCGGCGATCCCGGGCCTGCTCGAGCGCTACGCCGGGGAGGGCGGAACGCTGGCGCAGGCGACCGCGGCGGTGGTCGGCGCGAACGGCGTGGTCGCCTTCGGCGTGGCGCGCGACGTCGCGCCGCACGTCGGCGCCCTGATCCTGGTCGGACGTGACCGCGAGCGGCTCGAGAAGAGCGCACGGACGTTGCGACGCAAGCATCCCGGCACCACGGTCACGACCACGACCGACGTCGCCGAGGTGGCCGCCGCCGATCTGGTGTTCACCGCCACGAGCGACCCGGAGCCGGTCCTTTTCCCCGCGCACGTCAAGCCCGGCGCCTGGATCTACGACCTGGGCCGGCCGGCCGACGTGGCGCCGTCGGTGGTCGCGGAGGTGCCCGGGGTGCAGGTGGTGCCCGGCGGGGTGGTGCGGCCGCCCGGGCGCAGCGTCAGCGAGCTCGACCTCCACTTCGGCGACGGCATGGTGCCCGCCTGCCTGGCCGAGACGATGATCCTGGCCGCCTCCGGCGCGCACGACCGGGCGCTCACCGGCGGCACCGCCCGCGCGAGCGACATGGGCTGGTTCCTCGAGCAGGGCGAACGCCTCGGCTTCGAGATCATCACCCGCGACGCGCGGGCGACCGAGACCGAGCCGGAGGGGCACCCGGCGTGACGACCGTGCGGCGACGGGGACCGGTCCGGTGGTGACGTTCACCTTCGCGGGCGACCTGGCGTCCGACCCGCCCGAAGCGGCGGCGCTGTGGGAGGCGGGGTGCCGCGGCATGCAGCAGCAGGGCGACCGGATCGTCGCCTGGTTCGACGACCGTGCGCCGCTCGCGGTCGACGGCGTCTGGGCGGACGCGGACGACACCGACTGGCTCGAGCGCTACCACCGCGAACTGCAGCCGGTCGAGATCGGGACCCTGGTCGTGGCGCCCACCCACCGGACCGTCACCCTCCGCGCCGGCCAGCAGCCGCTCTGGCTCGACCCCGGCACCGCCTTCGGGACCGGCCACCACGAGACGACGCGGATGGCGCTCGCCGCCCTCGACCGGACGCCGCTCGAGGGTGCGCGGGTCCTCGACGTCGGGTCCGGTTCGGGCATCCTCGCGATCGCCGCCGACCGCTTGGGCGCCCGACGCGCCTTGGGCCTCGACATCGACGCCGCCACCGTGCCGGTCGCCCGCGAGAACGCGCGCCGCAACCGTTCCCGAGCCCGTTTCGCGGTCGGGACGCTCGATCCGGACGATCCGGAGCACGCCTGCGACGTGCTGGTCGCGAACCTGTTCGCCGAACTGCACGTGCGGCTCGCGCGCGACTACGCCCGGGCGGTGCGGCCCGGCGGCACGCTGCTGCTGACCGGCATCCTGGACGAACGGGCCGAACCGGTCCGTCGCGCCCTGCCGGCCGCCGGACTCCGGATCCAGGGCTGGACGGAGGACGGAGCCTGGCGCCTGGTGACGGCGGTGCGCCCGTGAGCCGCGTGCACCGTGTGCGGGTCTCCGACCTGGTCCGCGCCGTACCGGGGGAGCGGGACCTCCGCGGTCCGGAGGCGCACCACCTGGCGCGGGTCCTCAGGGTCCGGCCGGGCGACGCCGTCCAGGTGTTCGACGGCGGTGGCCGGATCGCCGACGGCACCGTGGCACGGGTCGACGGCGACGGGGTTGTCCTGAGCCTGGAGGCGCCGCGCGACGGC
>SLSQ01000239.1 GCA_007130355.1 Trueperaceae bacterium | reverse complement strand
GATCCGCGCCGCCGGCGGTTCCGCACGCGTGGCCGAGCTGGTCGCCCGCCACGACCGGCCCGGCGTCGACCGCTGGGCGGCGGTCCTCCACGAGATCGACCGCCGCACGTGACGGACGCCGCACGCTGGCCCGCCACGGCGCGCCTGTTCGCCCGGCAGCGGTTCGGGATGCACCCCGGCCTGGACCGCACCCGCGCGCTGCTCGCGCGGCTCGGCGACCCGCAGCGGACGTTCGCGGCCGTGCTGGTGGGCGGCACGAACGGGAAGGGCACGGCCACCGCCGTGCTCGACGAGGTCCTGCGCGCCGACGGGCGCTCCGTCGGCCGCTTCACCAGCCCGCACCTGGTCCGCCCGGGGGAACGGATCCGCACCCACGGACGCGACGCCGACAATGATCGCTTCGAGCGGCTGGCGCGCCGCGTGCTGCCGCACGCCGACGCCGTGGACGCCACCTTCTTCGAGATCCTGGTGGCGATGGCGTGCCTCGCCTTCGCCGAGGACGGGACCGAGCTGGGCCTGTTCGAGGTCGGCATGGGCGGTCGGCTCGACGCCACGAACGCCCTCGAACCGGTCGCCAGCGCGATCGCCCGGATCGCGCTCGACCACACCGAGGTGCTCGGGAACGACGTCGCGACGATCGCCCGCGAGAAGGCGGGCATCGTGCGGCGCGGCGCCGTCGTCTGGACCAGCGCTCGCGGCGAGGCGCTCCGGACCGTGCACCGTGAGGCCGTGCAGCGGGGCGCGACGGTGCGGTCGCTGCGGACGCGCGAGGAGGGGCTGGCGACGATCGCCCGCGACCGCGTCCCGGTCGCGGCGCTGATGCGCACGCTCTCGGCCTCGCCACGCGGCAGCCGCCTGCGGATCGAGGCCCGCGGCGGGCCGCCGTTCGAGGCGGACCTCCCCCTGGTCGGACTCGCCGCGGCCGAGAACGCCGCGCTCGCCCTCTGCCTCGCCCGGGAGCTGGGCGCCGGTGCGGAGGCGCTGCGGCGCGGCGCGGCGCAGGTCCGCTGGCCCGGCCGCTTCGAACGGGTGCTCGGCCGCGTGCGGCCGTACCTCGGCGTTCCGATCCGCTTCGACGGGGCGCACAACCCCGACGGGGCGGCGGCGCTGGCCCGAACGTTGCGCCGCTTCGGCGCGCGCCCGGCGCTGGTGTTCGGCGCGGCTCGCGACAAGGCGATCGAGGCGATCGTGGCCGAGCTCGCCGGGGCCACCGGTCCGCTGTTCGTGACGCGCGCGCTCAATAGTCCCCGGGCGGAGGCGCCGGACCGGATCGTCGCGCGGCTCGAGCGCGTCGGCCTGCGGGTGGCGGGCGCCTACGACGACCCGCGCGACGCGGTCGCCGCGGCGTTGGCGGCGTCCGGGCCGCGGACCGCGGCAAGGGCCGAGGCGATGGCGGCGGTGGCCGAAGGCGCGACGGCCGACGGGCCGAGTACCGAGGTCGACGACGCGGCGGTGGTGGTCGCCGGCAGCCTCCACCTGGTGGGGGAGGTGCGGGCGTGGTGGACGGGCGACCCCCTACCGGAGTGGGAGCGGTGGCAGTGAGTCAGGCTGCGCGCAGGTGCTTCACGACCGAAACGACCGCGGACGCCGCCGCCGCGGTGAAGATCGCGTACGTCTCCTCGAGCGGGGCGCCGCCCCGAGCCACGACCGCCGCAACCAGGAACGGGTAGCACGCCAACGCCACCAGCGCCGCAGGCGTCGCGCGCCGCAGGATCAGCAGCCAGGCGATCAGCAGCAGCAGCGCGTAACCGCCCGCCCACGGCGACACCACCACGATCGCTCCGAGCATGGTCGCGAGCGCCTTGCCGCCGCGGAAGCGGACGTACACCGACCAGGCGTGCCCGATCACGGCGCCGACGCCGGCGGCGAGCGTGCCGCCGAGCGGATCGGTTCCCGCCTGCGCCGCCATGAACCCGCCGAGCGCCGCGGCGCCCGCGCCCTTGGCGACGTCGGCGAGGAGCACGGCGACGCCGACCGCCGGACCGACGTGGCGGGCGCTGTTCATCGCGCCCATGTTGCCGCTGCCGACCGCGAAGATGTCGCGGCCCCGAAGCTTCGCGAGCCAGTACGCGAACGGAAGCGCCCCGACGAAGTAGCCGGCGGCGAAGGCGGCGATCAGGTCGATCACGCTCCGGCTCCCGTCGGCACCGGATCGGGCCGGACGTTCCGGGTGGCGCCGGGCGCCAGCGCCTCGAGGCTGTGGAGCTCCGCCACGTGCCAGGCGACGTAGCGCGCCAGCGCCCGCCAGAGCGTCGGACGGTCGGGGAGCGGATCGGCGAGCGCGGCTCGGGCCCTACCGACGGTCAGCAGGCGGAGCCCGTGCGCCGCGCCTCCGGAGAGCGCGGTGCCGGGTCCGTCGGCCGCGATCCGTCCGCCGGCCACGTCGAACCGGTCGCCGGTCCGGGCGGTACCGCCCTCGTCGGCGCGGTCGTCGCCGCGGTCGTCGCGGCGGCCGTCGCCGGGGGGCGCCACGCTCGGGGCGAAGCCGGCCACGCGCAGCAGCATCCAGGAGTGCACCAGCGCCACCCGTTCCGGATCCTCGTCCCGGTCCAGGCCCCGAAGCCCGCTCGCGAGCCAGGCGTGCAGCGGTTCGCCGACATGGACGTCGACCGCGAGGCGTTCGGCGAGCTCGGCGAGGAGGTGGGCGTACGGGTAGATCGCCGGGTCGGTGAGGCGGGACAGCGCACCGGACAGGCGCACCTGCGTCACGACGGCGAGATCGTCGTCACGGCGGCGGTACGCCTGCACCTCGACGTCGTGGAAGAGGGAGAGCCGGCCGGGGTTGCCCCCGAGCCGCCTGCCCTTCCGTGCGACCGCACGCCACTTGCCGTCGGCCGACAGCAGCGTCACGACCACGTCGCCGGAGGGAAGCGGCGTGCGTCGCACGACGATGCCCTCGCGGACGTGGTAGCGGGAGCGCGTCACGACCGCATGGTAGCCGAGCGCTCGGGCGACCGGAGCGTCCGGTCCGCCCTCAGTCGCTGCGCGCCCGCCCGAACGCCATGCGCAGCTTGAACAGCGCCCGCTTGCGGCGCGCGGCGACGTCGTCCGGTTCGAGCCCGAGCTCGCGGGCGACCTCGGCCGGGTCGGTCGCGGCGTGGCCGGCCATTCCCTCGGTCCGGACCGTCACCTCGCGGTCCTGCGCGTCGAGCCGGTCGAGGAACGGTTCGAGGTCGGCGGGGGTCGCCTTCGGCCGGGCCGGCCCCTTCTTGGCGGGCTTCTTCTTCTTCGCCGCCTTCTTCGTACTCGCCCCCTTGGCGCCGGCCTTCTTCGCCCCGCCCTTCTTGGCCGCGGCCTTCTTCTTCGTTCCCTGGCGGGCCTCGCGGGCGGCGATCAGCTCGAGCGCCGACTCGAGGGTCACCCCGTCCGGGTCGTCGTCCTTGCGGAGCGAGGCGTTCGTCTTGCCGTGCTTGACGTACGGTCCGTAGCGGCCGTCGTGCAGCTCGACCGGTTCGCCGGTCTCGGGGTGCTCCCCGATCGTCCGTAGCGGCTCGCGGCGTCCGCGCGCCCGCTTGTTCGCGATCAGCTCGAGCGCCCGGTCGAGACCGACCTCGAGCACGTCGTCCTCCTTGCCGAGCGAGGCGTAGGTGCCGCCGTGCTTGACGTACGGCCCGTACCGCCCGATGCCGGCCTCGACCTTCTTACCGCTCTCGGGGTGCAGCCCCACCTCGCGGGGCAGATCGAGGAGTCGCCGTGCGAGCGGGGCGTCGACCTGACTGGGCTCGACGCCCGGCGGCACCGAGACCCGCTTCGGTTTGCCCTCCTGGTCGTCGGGACCGAGCTGCAGGTAGGGGCCGTACGGTCCGTTCTTGAGGAGCATCGGCGTGCCGTCGTCGGCCTCGCCCAGCGGCTGGTCCCCCTGGACCTCGCGCTGCACCAACTCGTCGAGCATGGCGTGGCTGACGTCGCCGGGCGCCCACTCGGCCGGCAGGGAGGTGGTGACGCGTTCGCCGTCGACCTGCGCCTCGACGTACGGACCGTAGCGGCCGACGCGCACCAGGTACGGGTCCCAACGGACGGCGCGGACCGTGCTGATCTCGCGCGGGTCGATCCCGTCGATCGCCTCGGCGACGCGGGCCTCGATCCCCGCTTCGCCGCCGTAGAACCCTTGCAGGTACGGGATGGCCTGCAACGTTCCGGCCGCGATCCGGTCGAGCTGGTCCTCCATCGCGGCGGTGAACTCGGTGTCGACCAGTTGCTCGAACTGGTGCTCGAGCAGGTTCGTGACCGCGAAGGCGGTGAAGGTCGGCACCAGCTGCTGACCGTTCTTGCGAACGTAGCCGCGGCCGACGATCGTGTCGATGATGCTGGCGTAGGTGCTCGGTCGACCGATCCCCTCCTGCTCGAGGATCTTGACGAGGGACGCTTCGGTGTAGCGGGCCGGTGGGCGCGTCTCGTGCTCCGTGGCCTCGACCGCTTCGGTGGCGAGCGCGTCGCCCTCGGCCAACGCGGGCAGCGGCTGGTCACGGTCGTCGAGCGCCCCTTCGGGGTCGTCGCTGCCCTCGACGTAGGCGCGGAAGAAGCCGGGGAAGGTCACCGTGCGGCCGCTGGCCCGGAAGGCGACGGTCGCGCCGTCCGCCTCCGCCTCGATGCGGGCGGTCACGAAGCGGAGGCGCGCCTCCGCCATCTGCGTCGCCACGGTCCTCTTCCAGATCAGGTCGTAGAGCTGCGCGTCCCGCCCGCTCAGCTTCAGCTCCTTGGCGGTCCGCATCCGCGTCCCGGCCGGCCGGATCGCCTCGTGCGCCTCCTGCGCGTTGCGGCTCTTGCCCTTGTACTGCCGGACCCGTTCGAACAGATAGTCGGGGCCGTAGAGGTCCTCGACCCGGCGCCGCGCGGCGCCGATCGCCTCTCCGGAGAGGTTCGTGCTGTCGGTCCGCATGTACGTGATCAGGCCGCGTTCGTACAGCCCCTGCGCCACCCGCATGGTGTCGCGGGCGGCGAGGCCGAGCTTGCGGCTCGACTCCTGCTGCAGGGTCGAGGTGGTGAACGGCGGGGAGGGGTTGCGGGTCTGGTCCTTCGTCTCGACCGAGACCACCTTCGGCGCCGCGTCGCCCGCGGCCTCCTGCAGCGCTCGAGCGCGGTCGGCGCCGAGCAGCGTCACGTCGCGGCCCGGTACGAGGCCCTCCTTGAGCCGGCCGGTGTCCGGGTCGAAGTCCTTGCCGGTCGCCAGGCGGATCCCGTCCAGGTGCGTCGCCGTCACGTCGAAGGCACGGGCGTCGGGCGCGTCCCGCTTCGCCATCCGGGCGCTCAGGCCCCAGTACGCGCCCGGCACGAAGGCGAGACGCTCCTTCTCGCGCTGCACCAGGATCCGCACCGCGACCGACTGGACGCGACCGGCCGAGAGGCGCGGCGCGATCTTGCGCCACAGCAGCGGGCTGATCGTGTAGCCGACCAGGCGGTCGAGCAGCCGCCGCGTCTCCTGCGCCTCGACCAGGTTGCGGTCGATGTCGCGCGGCGTCTCGAGGGCGTGGCGGATCGCGTCCTCGGTGATCTCGTGGAACACCATCCGCTTCACCGGCACCGTCGGTTCGAGCACCTCGAGCAGGTGCCAGCCGATCGACTCGCCCTCGCGGTCCTCGTCCGTGGCGATCACGAGTTCGCCCACGCCCTTCAGCGCCTTCTTCAGGTCGCGGACCACCTGTGGCTTTGTGACGACGTAGAGCGGTTCGAAGTCGTGGTCGACCCGCATGCCGAGCCGTGCCCACGACTCGCCGCGGAACCGGTCGGGGATCTGATCGGCCGACGCGGGCAGGTCGCGGACGTGCCCCATGCTGGCCATCACTTCGTACCCGTTCGGCAGGAAGCGGCGGATGGTGTTGGCTTTCGTGGGCGATTCGACGATCACGAGCCGCTTGGACTCGCGCGGGTTCGGTTCGGTGCTCATGCCGTCCTTTCCGGTTCGCGCCGCATTATAGAAGCGGCCGTCCGGCTGTCAAGAGGTCGCGTCCGACCGTGCGTCCGGCGCTTCGCGCGCGCCCGCGAGCGACGCTGCGGGGGCGCGACGGACCTCGTTCCGATCGGGATCGGTGCGCGTTCAGGGGGCCGCGGGGACGCCGCGTCAGAGGCGGCGTCGGTGGGTGATCGCCCGCCCCAGCGTCACTTCGTCGGCGTACTCGAGGTCGCCGCCGACCGGCAGTCCGTAGGCGATCCGGGAGACGGGCACCCCGCGTTCGGCCAGGGCCCGCGCCAGGTACATCGCGGTCGCCTCCCCTTCGACCGTGGTCGAGGTGGCGAGGATCACCTCCGACGCTTCGGAGCGGTCCAGGCGTTCGAGCAGCGCCGGGATCGTCAACTGGTCCGGCCCGACGCCGTGCATCGGCGACAGCGCGCCGTGCAGCACGTGGTAGCTGCCGCGGTACTCGCCCGAACGTTCGATCGCCAGGAGGTCGGCCGGTTGCTCGACCACGCACACCGACGACGCGTCGCGCCCCGCGTCGGAGCAGACGTGGCAGGCGTCGTCGCCGCGGCTCATCACGCCGAAGCAGGTCGGGCAGCGGTCGAGCGCCGCCTTCGCCGAGCGGATCGTCTCGGCCAGCGTGTCGACCTGTTCGGCCGGCGCGTGGAAGAGGTGGAACGCCAGGCGCTGCGCGCTCTTCGGACCGATGCCGGGAAGGCGACCGAGTTCGCGGATCAGGGCGTCGAGGGCGGGGGGGAAGCGCACGTTCGGAGCGGGCCGTTCAGAACGGCAGGCCGCCCATGCCTCCCATGCCGCCCATGCCGCCCATCGCGGCGCCCATCTCCTGCTCCTGCAGTTCCTTCGCCTTGCGCTGGGCTTCGCCCACGGCGGCGGCGACCAGGTCCTCGAGGAGTTCGACGTCGTCGGGGTCGACGGTGCTCGGATCGATCGAGACCTTGGTGACGTCGCCCTTGCCGTTGGCGGTCACGGTCACGAGCCCGCCGCCGGCGGTGCCCTCGACGGTGGCTTCGGCCAGCTTCTCCTGGGCCTCGGCCATCTTCTTCTGCGCCTGTTGCGCTTCCTTCATGAGCTTCTGGATGTTCATCGCCGGCCACTCTACCCGTTGTCCCGCGAGGCTCCGTCGTCCGGATCGTCGGCCCCGTCCTCGTCCGGTTCCGGTCCGTCGGGCGTCGCGTCCGCGTCCGCCTCCGGCGTCGGGTCCGGCTCGACGGCCACGACCTTGCCCGGGAACAGGCTCTGCACCATCGCGAGCGCATCGTCGTCGTCCGAACGGTCCTCGTCCGAACGGTCTTCGTCCGAGCGGTCTTCGTCCGTGGCGTCGCTGTCGGCGGTGACGTCGCCGGGGACGACGGGCGCGGGTGCGGAGGGCGTGGGTTCGGTCGGCGCGGAGGCGGGGGGTCCGGCTGCGCCCGGCTCGCGCGCGGCGGGTGGCGCCCCGGTGGCGTGCTCGGGCGCGTCTCGGACGGGGTCCTCCTCGCCGAACAGGTCGGCCGGAAGGACCTCGGGCGCGGTGACCGCGTCGTCGGGGGGACGCCAGGACGGGGGCAGGAAGCCGTCGTCGCTGCGTGCCGCAGCGCCGCCGCGACCGCGCGGCGCCGCCGGTTCGCGCGGCGTGGCGGGCGCGGG
>SLSQ01000206.1 GCA_007130355.1 Trueperaceae bacterium | reverse complement strand
GTCGCGTCCCCCGCCACGGCGACCGCGTCGACGACGCCGAGGTCGTCGGCGTCGAGCGAACGGCGCCCGCACGCGGCGGCCGCCTCGCGACGCGCCTCGTCGCCGAACACGAGCGCTCCCGCGAATCCGAGCACCGGCAGCGCCCGCACCGCCTCGGCGGTGGACCCGGCCGGGACGGGGTGCAGGAGCAGCCGCGCCTGCGGGTCGCGGTAGCGCGCGAGCGCCAGGGCGGCCGGGTCGGTTCCGAGCATCGCGATGACCTGCATGAGCGGCAGAATACCGTTCCCAGGCCCGTGCTATCCTTCCGCGCATGCCGCACGGAGCCCGCACGCAGGCGATCCTTCCCGACGGTACCCGTCTCGACCTCGCACCCGGCGCCACCGGAGCCGACGTGGCCGCCGCCATCGGCCCGGGGCTGGCGAAGGCGGCGCTCGGCACGGTGGTCGACGGCCGCCTCTCCGACCTGGCGACGCCGGTGCCGGACGGCGCCACCGTCCGGATCCTGACCAAACGGGACGAGGAGTGGATCGAGCTGGCGCGGCACACCCTGGCCCACGTGATGGCGCAGGCGGTGCGGGAGGCGATGGCCGACGAGGGGTACGGACCGGAACGGGTGCGCCTGGCGATCGGACCGGTCATCGAGCACGGCTTCTACTACGACATGGACCTGCCGCGCCCGCTCGGTCCGGACGACCTGCCGAAGATCGAGGAGCGGATGCGTCGGATCGTGAAGGAGGACCTACCGCTCGAACGGTTCGTGCTCCCGCGCGACGCGGCGCTCGCCCGCTACCGCGATCCCGAGGACCCGTACAAGCTCGAGCTGATCGAGGACCTCCCCACCGACGCGCCGCTCTCCTTCTACCGGCAGGGGGACGAGGGGACCGGCTTCACCGACCTCTGCCGCGGTCCGCACCTCCCGTCGACCGGTGCGGTGCCGGCGCGGTTCAAGCTGATGAGCGTGGCGGGCGCCTACTGGCGGGGGGACGAATCGCGCCCGATGCTGCAGCGCGTCTACGGCGTCGCCTTCCGGACGCAGGAGGAGCTCGACCTCCACCTGTGGCGCCTCGAGGAGGCGAAGAAGCGCGACCACCGCAAGCTCGGTCAGGAGCTCGAGATCTTCACGCTCGACGACGACGTCGGGCCCGGCCTGCCGCTCTGGATGCCGCGCGGCACCGTGATGGTCGACGAGATCGAGGCCCTCGCCAAGGAGATGGAGACGAAGGCCGGCTACAAGCGGGTCCGCAGTCCGCACCTCAGCAAGGAGGACCTGTTCCTCAAGAGCGGGCACCTCCCGTACTACGAGGAGGACATGTACCCGGCGATGGAGCTCGACCACGTCCGCTACTTCGTCAAGCCGATGAACTGCCCGTTCCACCACAAGATCTACGACGCCCGGCCGCGCAGCTACCGCGAGCTGCCGCTGCGCCTGGCCGAGTACGGCACCTGCTACCGCTACGAGGACTCGGGCGCGCTGATGGGCCTGATGCGGGTCCGCAGCATGCAGATGAACGACGCCCACATCTACTGCACCGAGGAGCAGTTCGCCTCGGAGTTCCTGGCGGTGATCCATCTCTACCTCGAGTACTTCCGGTTGTTCGGGATCGACGAGTACTTCATGCGCCTGTCGCTGCACGCGAAGGAGGGGCTCGGCAAGAAGTACGTCGACGAACCGGAGCTGTGGCTGCGCACCGAGGAGATGGTCCGCCGCGTCCTGACCGAGCACGAGGTGCCGTTCGTCGAGGCGGAGGACGAGGCCGCCTTCTACGGTCCGAAGATCGACGTGCAGATCAAGAGCGCGATCGGGCGCGAGTTCACCCTCGCGACGAACCAGGTCGACTTCGCCCAACCGCGCCGGTTCGGGCTGACGTACGTCGCCGAGGACGGCGAGCGGCGCACCCCGCTCTGCCTCCACCGGGCGCCGCTGTCGACGCACGAGCGCCTGATCGGCTTCCTGCTCGAGCACTTCGCGGGGGACATGCCGCTCTGGCTCGCGCCGGAACAGGTCCGGATCGTGCCGATCGCCGACCGGCACCTGACGTACGCCGAGCGGGTCCGCGACGAACTCTCCGCCCGCGGCCTGCGGACCGAGATCGACGCCCGCAGCGAACGGATGAACGGCAAGATCCGCGACGCCGAGTTGCTCAAGGTGCCGTACACGGTGATCCTCGGCGACAAGGAGCAGGAGGGGGAGGCGGTGTCGTTCCGAAGCCGTCAGGAACCGGACGCGAACGGCGTCGCGCTGGCCGGCTTCGTGGAGCACCTGGCCGAGGCGCGCGACGCCCGCGCACGCCAGGTCGCCCCGATCGCGACCGGCTGAGCCGCCGCACGATCCACGAACGGGATCGACGGGACGGGCGGCGCACCGCAGCGCGCCGCCCGATCATCGCCGTGTCCCCGAACGTACGGGGCGCGGCGCCGGTCCGCGCCGGCGTCAGGCCACGACGATGCGGACCTCTTCGATCCGGTCCGGAGCCGGCCCGCCCGGGGTGTTCGGGTCGATCCGGGTGATCGCGTCGAGCACGTCGAGGCCCTCGACCACCCGCCCGAAGACGGCGTGCCGGTCGTCGAGCCAGGGGGTCTCGGCGAAGGTGAGGAAGAACTGACTTCCGTTCGTGCCCGGGCCGGCGTTCGCCATGCTGAGCGTTCCGGGCCGGTCGTGCCGCAGCTCGGGGTGGAACTCGTCGTCGAACCGGTAGCCCGGGCCGCCGCGGCCGGTGCCGGTCGGGTCGCCGGTCTGCGCCATGAAGTTCTCGAGCACCCGGTGGAACGGCACCCCGTCGTAGAAGCGGTGCAGCGCCAAGAACACGAAGTTGTTGACGGTCCTCGGAGCCTCGTCCTGGAACAGGTCGACCGTCAGCGTGCCGGCGCTGGTGCGGAGCACGGCGCGGTAGTCGCGCCCCGGCTCGAGCACCGTCTCGGCGGCGCGGAACTCGGTGGTGCGGGCCGGGTGCGGCTCGAGCGGCGCGTGGCCGGTCGGTCCGTTCGATGCTTCTTCGTGCGTCATGCGTCGCCTCCTTCGGGCGTTTCGTCGTCCCCGGCGGGCGCGCCGTTCGCGTCGTCGATCAGGATCGTGACGCGCTCGATCCGGTCGGGCACGCCGAACAGTCCGACCGCCGGCGCGCCGGAGACGGTACCGATCATCCCGCGCCGCTCGCCCAGCTGGAACGAGGCGCCGACCTCCGGTCGGTGGTCGAGACGCGCCTCGAGCCAGTCGCCGACGGTCGCCTCCGGATCCTCGGGCGCCTCCGCGCCCCCTTCGTCGAGGGCCACGCCCTGTTCCTCGAGCACCGCGACCGGATCGCCGAGCATCGCCACCACCGACGGGTTCTGCGGGTCGACGCGCTGCAGGGCGTCGAGCACCTCCATGCCGTCGAGCACCTCGCCGAAGACCGTGTGAGCGCCGTCGAGCCACGGGGTCGGCACGAAGGTGAGGAAGAACTGGCTCCCGTTCGTGCCCGGTCCCGAGTTCGCCATGCTCAGCAGGCCGGGCCGGTCGTGCACCAGACCGTCGACGATCTCGTCGTCGAAGCGGTAGCCGGGACCGCCGGTCCCGGTGCCGGTCGGGTCGCCGGTCTGCGCCATGAAGTCGTCGAGCACCCGGTGGAACGGCACCCCTTCGTAGAACCGGTGCAGCGCCAGGAACACGAAGCTCTCGACGGTGACGGGGGTGGCCGCCTGGTAGAGGTCGACGGTGAGCGTGCCGGCCGAGGTCTCGATCCGGGCGCGGTAGTCCCGGCCCTCCTCGAGCACCGGCTCCGGGCCGTCGAAGGCGCGCACCGGCGCGTCGACGAGGTACGGCACGATCGCGTAGCCGTCCGGCGCGTCGAGCGCCTCGGCCTCCGCTGCGGCCGCTTCGTCGGCTTCGGTCGTCGCGTCCGCGGCCGGATCGCCCTGGCTGGAGGCGGTGCCCGAAGGCACGCCCCCTCGGTCGCCGAAGGCGGTCCAGACGCCGATCAGGAGGAGCGCGGCCACCACGGCCACGATCGCGTGTCGGGCGGTCATCGCGCCGCCTCGGCGGGCGTGCGCACGGGGGTGGGTCGGGTCGCGTGCATGGCGCGCAGTCTAGCGTCGTCGGCTCCGGCGCGGGGTCGCCCCGGCACCCGGCGGGCGGCGCCCCGTGCGACGCGACGGCGTAGAGAGTAGGGAATGAACTTCAGCGAACTGCTCTCCTCGATGGTCGAACGCGGCGCGTCCGACGTCCACCTCCACTGCGGCCTGCCGCCGCTGGCCCGCATCAACGGCAAGCTCACCCCGGTGCGGGACAGCAAGGTGATGCCGGCCTTCACCGAGAAGCTCCTCGAAGCGATCCTGGACGACCGCCAGAAGGCCACCTTCCGCGAGCGACACCAGGTCGACCTGGCGTACTCCGTGTCCGGCCTGGGCCGCTTCCGCGTGAACCTGTTCCGTCAGCGGGGTTCGGTCAGCGCGGTGCTCCGCGTCATCAACAGCGACGAGTCGCAGCTCCAGGTCGTGAACCTGCCGCAAGAGACGATCGACTACATCCGCGACCACGAGAAGGGGATGGTGCTCGTCACCGGACCGACCGGGTCGGGGAAGTCGACGACGCTCGCGCGCATCATCGACGAGGTCAACCAGGTCCACAACAAGATGATCGTGACGGTCGAGGATCCGATCGAGTACCTGCACCGTTCGAAGAAGTCGGCGATCGTACAGCGCGAAATCGGCGTGGACGCCGTCAGCTTCGCCGATTCGCTGGTGGCGGCGATGCGGCAGGATCCGGACGTGATCCTGATCGGCGAGATCCGCGACCACGCCACCGCCGCGGCCGCGCTGTCGGCGGCGCAGACCGGGCACCTGGTGTTCAGCACGCTGCACACGCAGGACTCGGTCCGCACGGTGAACCGGATGATCGAGCTGTTCCCGCCGCACGAGCGCACCACCGCCCGCATCCTGTTCGCCGAGTCGCTCGTCTCGATCGTGAGCCAGCGGCTCGTGCCCCGGTCGGACAAGCCGGGCCGGGTGGCGGCGATGGAGATCATGAAGGGCACGCTGCGCATCAAGGACCTGGTGCGCGACGACACCCGCAGCGGGGAGCTGTACGACGCGATCCGCGACTCCCGGCTCGACGGGATGCAGCTGATCGACGACCACCTCGCCGAGCTGTACGCCCAGGGCCTGATCTCGTACGAGTCCGGGCTCGCCTCGGCGACGAGTCAGCAGGCGTTCAAGATGGCCACGACCCAGACCGACGTCGAAGCGGGCCGGAACCCGCGCGCCACGCAGTTCTGACGCACGACCCCGGGCCGGCCCGCCCCGACGTCCGGCCGGCCTAGAACGGCGCGCTCTGCGCCGGGGCGGGCGCCGCGGGTCGCGACCAGGCCGGCCCGCGGTCGGCGAGCAGGCGGTCCCGGTCGACGGTGACGCGGGTCCGTAGCCAGGGGCAGGCCGTCTCGAGCTCGTGCAGGCGCGCCGGGTCGACCCGGATCCCCTCCGTCGACCAGATCACGGTGCCGTCCCGCGACGGGAAGCGGAGCTGGACCGGCGTGGTGCCGGGCAGTTCGTCGAGGCGGGAGCGGAGCTCGAGAAGCTGGTGCCGCCCGATGCCGCGCGGATCGAAGCGCAGCACCGCCACCTCCGGCACCGAACCGCGCCGGTCCCAACGGATCAGGCGGTCGGCGACCAGGCGCACGGCGCCGTCCTCCTCCGACGCTTCGGCCACGAGCACCACCGGGGCGTCCTCCTCGAGCACGTCGGCGATCTCGTCGAAGACGCGCGAGAAGGCGACCACCTCGCGGGCGCCGCTCTCGTCGGCGATCTCGAAGCGGGCCATCATGGTGCCCTTGCGGGTCGGCCGTTTCGCGACCGCCTGGAGGATCCCCGAAAGCGCCACCTTGAGGCGGCCGGCGCGGCCGGAGCCACGGCGGTCGGGGGCGGCGGCGCCGGTGCCGGTGCTCCCGGCCTCGGCCGCCCGCCGCGCGTACCACGCCTCGAGACCGTCGACCGGACAGCTGGCCGCTTCTGCCAGGCCGGGGTAGGAGCCCATCGGGTGGGCGCTCACGTAGAGGCCGAGCGCCTCCTTCTCGAGGCGCAGCAGCTCGAGCTGCGAAAGCGGTTCGCTGGCGCGCAGCGCGGGCGGCCGGATCTCGTCCGCCCCGAAGAGCGACATCTGGCCGGAGGCGGCGCTCTGGCGCTGCGCCGCCCCCCAGCGCATCGCCGGTTCGACGTTCTCGAGCATCGTCGCCCGGTCGCCGAAGGCGTCGAACGCCCCCGCCTTGACCAGGTGCTCGAGCGCCCGCTTGTTCAGCAGCTGGCCGTCGATGCGGGCGCAGAAATCGAAGAGGTCGTGGTACGGGCCGGCCCGCTCCCGTTCGGCCACGATCCGCTCGACCGCCGCGTCGCCCACGTTCTTGACGCCGTACAGCCCGAAGCGCACCACGTCGCCCACCGGCGTGAAGTCGCCGCGCGACTCGTTGACGTGGGGCGGCAGCACCTCGATCCCCATGTGGCGTGCGTCGGCGACGTACTGCGCCACCTTGTCGCTGTCGCCGCGCTCGACCGTGAGCAGCGCCGCGGCGAACTCGACCGGGTAGTGCGCCTTGAGGTAGGCGGTCTGGAACGACAGCTCGCCGTAGGCGGCGGAGTGGCTCTTGTTGAAGCCGTAGTTCGCGAACTTCTCGAGCAGGTCGAAGATGCGGTTCGCCTCGTCGGCCGGAATCCCTTGGGCGCCGGCACCGTCGGTGAACACGCGCCGCTGCAGTTCCATCTCCTCGACCTTCTTCTTGCCCATCGCGCGCCGCAGCAGATCCGCCTCGCCCAGGCTGTAGCCGGCGACCGCCTGCGCGATCTGCATGATCTGCTCCTGGTAGACGGGGATCCCGTACGTCTCCTCGAGGATCGGGGCGAGGACCTGCTCGCTCTTCGCGAAGCCGTCGTAGGAGACCTCCTCCTGACCGTGGTGGCGGCGGATGTAGGTGGGGATGTTCTCCATCGGTCCCGGCCGGTAGAGGGCCGAGACGGCGATCAGGTCCTGGATGCGGCGCGGCTTCAGCTTCTTGAGGGTGTCGACCATGCCGCCCGACTCGAACTGGAACACGCCGGCCGAGTCGCCACGGGAGAGGAGCTCGAAGGTGGCGCGGTCGTCGTGCGGGAAGGCGGCCGGGTCGAGCCGTTCGCCACGCGTGTCCTCGATGATGCGCACCGCGGCCTCGATGAACGACAGGGTGCGCAACCCCAGGAAGTCCATCTTGAGGAAGCCGAGGTCCTCGATCGAGCCCATGTCGTACTGGCACACGATCGGACCGTCGCCCATCCGGAACAGCGGCGCCAGCTCGGTGATCGGTTCGCGCGCGATGATCACGCCGGCGGCGTGGACCGAGGCGTGGCGGGTGAGGCCCTCGAGCGATTTGGCGATCTCGACGTAGGAGCCGGCGCCGGCGTCGACCAGCTCCCGCAGCTCGGGCACCTCCTCGACCGCCCGTTCGATCGGGACCGAGCGGCCGAACACGACCGGCACCAGTTTGCTGACCCGGTCGGCCTCGGCGAAGCTGGCCTCCATCACGCGGGCGGCGTCCTTGATCGCCGCCTTCGACGCCATCGTCCCGAAGGTGGCGATGTGGGCGACCTTGTCCTCGCCGTACTT
>SLSQ01000232.1 GCA_007130355.1 Trueperaceae bacterium | reverse complement strand
TGATGGCGTACGACTTCGCCCGCAACCCGATCCCGGGGCAGGACGCGCCGAACACCTACTGGCGGGACGTCGGCACGCTCGACAGCTACCACGAGGCGAACATGGACCTGGTGGCGCTCGAACCGGAGTTCGACCTGTACAACGACGCTTGGCCGCTGCGCACCTCGAGCGAGTACTCGCCCCCGGCCAAGTTCGTGCACGAGGAGGCCGACCGACGCGGGCAGGCGTTCAACAGCCTGGTCGCCGGCGGCGTGATCCTCTCCGGCGGCACCGTGCGCGAGTCGGTCCTGTCGCGCCGGGTCCGGATCCACAGCTACGCGCTGGTCGAACGCTCGGTGCTGCTCGACGACGTCGAGATCGGCCGCAACGCCGTGGTGCGGAACGCGATCCTGGACAAGAACGTGTCGGTCCCCGCCGGCGCACGCATCGGCGTGGACGCCGAGGAGGACCGTGCACGCGGGTGCACCGTAACGGAGTCCGGGGTGACGGCGGTGCCGAAGGGGTACCGCTTCTGAGTCCGACGAGGGCGCTCCGGAACGTGAGATTCGTGAGCGCGCACGTCGCGTCGAGACCGTCCTGGACGCAGGTCCCACGACACGCTCCCCCGTCCCGCGGCCTACCGGAATCCGGGTCGGAGCGGTGCTATGGTGCGCGGGCCGCGCGTGCCGGCGCACGACCGCGCACCACCTCGCCGTGCCGCGTACCGAACCGAACCTGGAGGAACCGTTGAAACGTTCATTCAATCCCTGGTTGATCGTGATGCTCCTGATCCTCGGCATCTTCGTCTTCAACCAGTTCAACGCCGGCGCCGGCAGCAGCGAGATCGATCTCTCCACCTTCCGTGAGCTGGTCGCCGACGGACGCGTCGCCGACATGACGATCGAGCGCAACAACGGCGAGGTCGAGGGCACCCTGGTCGGCCCCACGCAGGTGACGATCGACGGCCAAGCCCGGACGATCGAGCGCTTCACCACCACCGCCCTCCTGACCGACGGGTTCCTGGACCAGCTGCACGAACAGGTGCCGAGCGTCACCGTCCGCAACCCGCCGCAGTGGATCGGGTTCCTGGTGACGATCCTGCCGATCATCATCCTGATCGCGTTCTTCTGGTTCATCTTCATGCGGGCCCAGGGCGGTCCCAGCCAGATGATGCAGTTCGGTCAATCGAAGGCCAAGACGTTCGGTCGCGAGAACAAGGTCGACACCACCTTCGACGACGTCGCCGGCCACGCCGAGGCGAAGCAGGAGCTCAAGGAGGTCGTCGACTTCCTCAAGAACCCGCAGAAGTACCTCCGGATCGGGGCCGAGATCCCGAAGGGCATGCTGCTCGTCGGTCCGCCCGGTACCGGCAAGACGCTGCTCGCCCGCGCCGTCGCCGGCGAGGCGGGCGTGCCGTACCTCACCGTTTCCGCCTCGGAGTTCATGGAGATGTTCGTCGGCGTCGGGGCCAGCCGCGTCCGCAACCTGTTCGAGGAGGCCCGCAAGTCGAGCCCTGCGATCATCTTCATCGACGAGCTCGACTCGATCGGGCGGCGGCGCGGCGCCGGCATCGGCGGCGGCCACGACGAGCGCGAACAGACGCTGAACCAGATCCTCTCCGAGATGGACGGGTTCGAGAAGGACACCTCGGTGATCCTGCTGGCCGCCACGAACCGGCCCGACGTCCTCGACCCCGCCCTGCTGCGCCCCGGCCGTTTCGACCGGCAGGTCACGATCGGCCTGCCCACCAAGCGCGAGCGGGAAGAGATCCTCGCGGTGCACGTGCGCAAGAAGCCGGTCGACGACGACGTCGACCTGGGGCGGCTCGCCGAAGCGACCCCGATGTTCTCGGGGGCCGACCTCGAGAACCTGACGAACGAGGCCGCCCTCGTCGCCGCCCGTAGCGGACGGCAGACGATCAGCTGGATCGACTTCAACGAGGCGCTCGACCGGATCACCCTCGGCCTTCGCCGCGGCAGCCTGGTACCGAGCGAGGAGGAACGGCGCATCCTCGCGTTCCACGAAGCCGGTCACGCGGTCGCCTTCGCCGCTCAGAAGATGCTCGGTCAGATCCGCAAGGTCACGATCATGCCCCGTGGCGGCGCCGGCGGCTTCATGGCCCCGCTCGCCAAGGAGGAGATGTTCTACAGCCGGCAACGGTTCGACGCGCAGCTCGTGGTCGCGTTCGGCGGCCGCGTGGCCGAGAAGCGGATCACCGGCACGCTCAGCAGCGGCGCCAGCAACGATCTCAAGCAAGCGACCAGCATGGCGAAGCAGATGATCCTCGACCTGGGCATGGGCCAGGACGAGTTCGTGGCGTGGGGGTCCGACGAGGGCCCGGTCTTCCTCGGCGGTGAGATCTCGCGCCGCAAGGACTTCAGCGAACAGACCGCCCGCGAGCTCGAGGAACAGGTCACGGCCGTGCTCGAGAACGCCTACCGCAGCTGCCGCGCCCTGATCGAGGAACACTGGCCGGCGGTCGAAGCGGTCGCGCAGGCGTTGCTTCGAAGCGAGACGATCGACGGACGCCTGATCCACGAGGCGTACGACCGGTCCGAGCAGGGCCAGTCGGTCGACGACATCGTCGACTGGCTCGTGGGCGAAGCGACCCGGGAGGCGGAGGAGAACCGCGTCCAGGTGCAGGCGCCCGAGCGCGCTCCCGCCTCGGCGCCGACCGGCGCCGACGCGACGGACGAGGGGAAGGCCGAACCTTCGGAGCCGCCGTCCGACGCCGGGGACGGCGAGCACCGCGACCAGGACGAGGAACAGGAACGCGACGGCACCCGGCGGGCGCCGCGGCCCGTCAGCGACCCGGGGTGACCCGCGGGGTCCGGCCCGATCCGGCCGGGCGGAGTAGCCCATGCCGCTGATCGACGGCACCTACGAAATCCTGCGGCAACGTCCGGACGGACCCGGACGCAGGCGGGTGCACGCCACCGATCCGGACGGAAGGCCCGTCCGGATCGTCTGGTACGAACCGGCGCCCGGTCAGGAACGCACCTTCGAACGACACCGACGTGCGCTGCGTCGCTTACGGCACGACGACGACGTCGCGCTGCGCGACGTGGTGTCGCGGCCCGGCGCCCGCTACGAAGTCTGGGACGAACCACCCCCCGGCAGCGAGCCGGCCGCGCCCGACGGCCCCTGGCGCGAGCGGCTCGAAGCGGTCGGCATCGACCCCGCTCGTGCCGAGCTGCGGCGGGACGGGCGCCGCCTCGTGCTGATCGGGGTCGCCTTCGCCCCGGGCGCGGCAGCGGCGGACGGACGCCCCGACGTGGGCGACGCGATCGGCCCGCATCCGGTCGCATCGGCCCCGGACGCATCCGGCCGCGGCGTTGCACCGGCGCCGGGGCCGCTGCGGGCGCTGACCGCTCGACTGGCCACGGCGCCCGGGCCGATCCGCACCTGGGCCGTCGCCGCCGGCCTCACGCTCCTGACGGCGGGCCTCCTCGCGATCGGATGGAGCCGGACGACGGTCGACGCCGTCGCCCAGGTCCCCGATCTGGTCGGCGATCCGGCCGACGCGGCGTCGCGCACGCTCGCCGAACTCGGGTTCGCCGTCGACGCCCAGCCGCTCGCCGCCGAGGGCGTCCCCGGCACGGTCCTGCGGCTCGATCCTCCGCCCGGTGCGGCGCTCAGGCCCGGCAGGACCGTCCGCCTCGAGTACGTGCGCGCCGACGACGCCGGCGCCGCTCGGCCGGTGCCCTCGCTGACCGGTCGCGAGCTTGGAGAGGTCGCGGCGCGCCTCGCCAGCGACGACCTGCGGCAGGGCGACGTCGTGCGCGTCCCCGCCCGCCTGCCGGCCGGCACGGTGCTCGCCCAACGACCCGCGGCCGACGCTCCGGCCACGCCCGGAAGCGCCGTCGACCTGCTCGTCAGCGACGGGCCCTCGCCGGAACGCACCTTCCTCCCGGACCTGGTCGGCATGCCGCTCGACGAGGCCCGCGACTGGGTGCGGCTCGCCGGCCTGCCCGCCGATCGCGTTCAGGTCGATCCGGTCTCCGTCCCGGACGTGCCGCCGGGCCACGTGGTCGGCACCACGCCCGCCGCCTGGCACCCGTTCCGTTCGGACGGAACCACGGTGCGCCTGCTGGTCGCCGATCCGGACGCGGGCGCCGGACGCACGACGCTCGACGACGTCGTGGACGGTGGTCCACGCGTGCCCGACCTGGTCGGCCTCGACGTGGCGGAGGCGCGCTCGGTCGCCGCCGAGCACGGCTTCTCCGTGCAGGAGCGACGCACCGTCAACGCGGCCTTGCCGCGCGGCGTGGTGTCGCACGAACCGCCGCCGGGTGCGCCACGGGGGGACGGGACCGTGACCCTCCTCGCGAACGTGCGGCCGCTGCCGCTGCCGCGGCCCGATCCGGTCGCGCACGTGGTGGCCCCGAGCCTGCGCTGGATGCCGTACCGGTTCCTGGTCGAACCGGGCATTCCCGCCCAGACGGCCCGCGTCACCGCGCGCACGGTCGACGGAACGACCGAGACGGTGCTGGAACGGGAAGCGGCAGGCGGGGAGGTGCTGGAAGGACGCTGGCCGACCCTCGCCCCCGGCCCGGTCACCTTCGAGCTGACCCTGAACGACGTGCCGTACGCCGAACTCCGCGTGAATCAGCCGGCCGTCGGTCCCTGACGCCGCTCGCGGCACGGCCGACGGCGACGGGCCGAGCGTACCGTGACGTCGGTCGCCCACCCGCCGCGTCGCCTCGGGGTATGCTCCGGTGCTTTCATCGGCGGGGGCCGATCGTATCGGCGAACGGCCGACCGCCCGAATCGGACGGACGCCCACGCACGCAGCCCGCGTGGGCGTCCGTCCCGCCGCAGGCAGACCCCGTCCGGCGGAGGCGCGCTCCGCGCCCCGCCCTTCGCCCCCACTGGAGTTCCCGTGCGACGCGCGATCCGCGACCTGTTCCAGTACGTCCGCCGCTACCCGGTCGCCTACCTCGGCGGCTTGGCGCTGCTGGTGGTGTTCTCCGGACTCACGACCTACGCTCCGATCCTGATCGGTCGGGCGATCGACGTGCTCGAGACCGGAGACGGCTTCGACGCCGTGCTCCGGCTGATCGGCATGCTGCTCGCGGTGATGGCCACGGCCGCGATCGCCATGATCGCGGTCCGGCGCCTGATCCTGAACGCGTCGTGGGAGATCCAGTTCGACGTTCGGCACGACCTGTTCCGGCACTTCACGCGGCTCGACGCCGGCTACTACGACGACCATAGGGTCGGCGATCTGATGGCGCGCCTGACCGCCGACCTGAACGCCGTCCGGATGATGGTCGGCGTGGCCGTCTTCATGGGTGCGAACACCGGGCTGCTGCTCCTGTTCACCCTCAGCCGCATGGCGGCGCTGAACCTGACCCTGACCCTGCTGACGCTGCTGATCGTCCCGTTCATCACCCTCACCTTCTTCGTGATGCTGCGGATCATCCACCGCCGCTACCAGAAGGTGCAGGAGCAGTTCAGCAACGTGAGCGCGATGGCGCAGGAGAACTTCTCCGGCATCCGGGTCGTCAAAGGGTTCGGGATCGAGGACCGGGAGGAGGAGACGTTCGGTCGGCTCAACGACGAGTTCATTCGCCGCAACCTGGCCCTCACCCGCATCGACGGCCCGCTGTTCCCGTTGATGGAGGTGTTCTTCGCCCTCACGATCAGCCTCCTGCTGCTCCTCGGGGGTCGGCAGGTGCTCGGCGCCGGCGGCGCCCTCACCATCGGCGACTTCAGCGCCTTCGTGTTCCTGTTCATCGGGATCCAGTGGCCGCTGATCGCCCTCGGCTGGATCGCGAACCTGGTCCAGCGTGGCACCACCAGCTGGATGCGGCTCCGCGAGATCCTCGACACCGAACCGACGATCCAGGACGAACCGGAGGTCGACTACGATCTGCGCGAGGTGGTGGGCGAGATCGAGTTCGAGAATGTGACCGTCCGCTTCGGCGATCAGGTCGCCCTCGACCGCGTGTCGTTCCGCATCCGCCCCGGCGAGACGGTGGGCCTCACTGGACGCACCGGTTCCGGGAAGACGCTGATCGTGAACCTGATCGGCCGGGTCCTCGACCCCGACGAGGGACGGATCCGGATCGACGGGCGGAACATCCGCGAGTGGCCGGTGCAGGTCCTGCGCCGTTGGATCGGCCTGGTGCCGCAGGAACCGTTCCTGTTCAGCGACACGCTCGCCGAGAACATCGCCTTCGGTCTGCCCGAGGACGACCCCCGGACGCGCCTCGAGCACGTCCGCGAGGTGGCGCGTCTGGCGCAGCTCGACGAGGACGTCATGGAGTTCCCCGAGCGGTACGACACCCGCCTCGGCGAACGGGGCGTCACCCTGAGCGGCGGGCAACGCCAGCGCACCGCCCTGGCCCGCGCGTTCATCCGCGAACCGGCGATCTTGATCCTCGACGACGCGCTCTCGGCCGTCGATACGCAGACCGAAGCGGCGATCCTCGACGGACTCGAGCGGATGCAACGGGGGCGCACCACCCTGATCATCGCGCACCGCGTCAGCGCCTTCCGTTCGACCGACCGGATCCTCGTGCTCGACCAGGGCCGCATCGTCGAGGAGGGCCCCCACGACCGCCTGGTGGCGGCCGACGGCTGGTACGCCGACATGGACCGGCGCCAGCAGCTCGAAGAGGACCTGGAGGCACGGTGAGCGTTCGCGTCCATCCCCCACGCGCCGGCCGCGAAGCGCCGGCCGACCTGACCGACATGCACGATCCGGACTACCGGATCGAGGACGTGAAGGCCGAGTACCGCGCCACCCGCAAACGCTACGTCGGGCGCCTTCGTGAGGAGGGCAAGTTCGACGAGGACGGCGAGGCGATGGAGCGCTCGTTCGACTGGCAGCTCATGCGCCGGCTGCTCGCGTTCGTCGCGCCGTACAAGCTACAGCTGACCATCGGACTCCTGCTGCTGCTCGCCTACAGCGCCATCATGCCGCTCTTCCCGAACCTGATCGGAATGGCGGTCGACCGCTATCTGGTGTCGACGCAACAACCGTGGGCGTCGCTGTCGGTCGATCAGCGCCTGGACGGACTGACCATGCTCGTGCTGATCTTCATGGGCTTGGCGGCGGTGAACTTCGGGCTGCGCTACGGCTACACCTATCTGGTCGCCTGGATGGGCCAGCACATCGTCTACGACATCCGCAAGGCGATCTTCGCGAAGATCCAGCGCCTGCACATGGGCTACTTCGACCGCACCCCGGTCGGGCGCCTGATCACCCGCATCACCAGCGATACCGAAGCGATCCAGCAGATGGTCACCGACGGCCTGGTCGGCCTGATCGCCGACATCGGCATCCTGTTGATGCTGACCGTGTACATGTTCCTGATCGACTGGCGGCTGGCGCTCATCACGCTGACCGTCATGCCGCTCGTGTTCGGCGGGCTCACCTTCCTCCGCTTCCGCCTCCGCGACGCCTACCGCTCGGTGCGCCTGCGCACCAGCCGCAGCAACTCCTTCCTCGCCGAGAACCTGGGCGGCATCAAGACGGTGCAGCTGTTCAACCGCGAGACCCGCAACCAGAAGGCGTTCGACCACCTGAACCTGCAGCTGCTCGACGCGCACGCCGAGCAGGTCCGCTGGTTCAGCCTGTTCTGGCCGCTCGTGAACATCGGCAGCGCCGCCGCCACCGCGCTGATCCTCTTCTACGCCGGCTACCACCTGGTCGGACCGGGCGTGACGGGCCTGGTGACGATCGGCGTGCTGATCACCTTCCAGCAGTACGCTCAGATGTTCTTCCGGCCGCTCCAGGACCTGTCGGACAAGTTCAACATCATCCAGGCGGCGATGGCCAGCAGCGAGCGGATCTTCGGGCTCCTCGACACGCCGGAGAAGGTCGTCACCCGACCGGACGCCCACCGCTTCGCCGATCCGTTCCGCGGGGAGGTGCGGTTCGAGGACGTCTGGTTCGCCTACGACGGCGACGACTGGGTGCTGCGCGGTCTCGACCTCACCATCGAGCCGGGCGAATCGGTCGCCTTCGTCGGCCACACCGGCGCCGGCAAGACCACGATCATCAGCCTGGTCAGCCGGTTCTACGACGTGCAGCGCGGCGCGGTGAAGCTCGACGGCCGGGACGTGCGCGAGTACGACCAGGTCGACCTGCGCCGCCACGTCGGGATCGTGCTGCAGGATCCGTTCCTGTTCAGCGGGACGATCCGTAGCAACATCACTCTGGGCGACGACTCGATCCCGCTCGAGCGGGTCGTCGAAGCGGCGAAGTTCGTGAACGCCCACGGCTTCATCGAGAAGCTGCCGCAGGGCTACGACACGCCGGTCCGCGAGCGCGGCGCAGGCTTCTCGACCGGCCAGAAGCAGCTGCTGGCGTTCGCCCGCGCCCTGGTCCAGAACCCGGACATCCTGCTGGTGCTCGACGAAGCGACCGCGAACGTCGACACCGAGACGGAGGACCTGATCCAGGACGCGCTCGCCAAGCTGATGCAGGGCCGCACCAGCATCGTGATCGCGCACCGGCTTTCGACGATCCAGGACGTCGACCGGATCCTGGTGCTCCGCAAGGGCCGCCTCATCGAGCAGGGCGACCACCACGAACTGCTCCGGCAGGACGGCTACTACCGTCGCCTCTACGAGCTGCAGTACCAGGATCGGCCGGGCGCCTGACGGACGCCCGGCCGATCGGTACCGACGACGACGCGCCTCAGCGCACCGTCACGCGGTAGACGAGGGTCTCCTCCTGGTCCGGCTCGAACAGCGTCGTGAACGTCCAGCGGACGTGGGTGTAGTCGTCGGGCCCGGCCGTGCCCCCGCCGTCCTCGTCCGATCGCTGCACGGTACCCGGCTCCGAGAACGAGGTCCCGCCGTCGGCGGAGAACTCGGTCAGGATCCGGTCGTCGCTCGGCGTCGCGCTCTCCGCCACGTACGCCACGCCCTCGCCGAGCGGTACGGTCACGACCACGGTGCCGGGCCGGTAGATCACGTCGCCGTCGTGGCGGGCGGTGACGCGGTACTCGATCTCCTCGCCCGGGATCGCCTCGTCGACCGGCACCAGTCGTTCCACGATCTCGCCGTCCTCGCGGACCAGATCGACGCGGAACGTTTCGACCTCGAAGCGGATCGCGTCCGCCTGCGCGGACGCGGCCGCGGCCAGGCCCAGGAGCACGATCGCCGTCAGGAGCGTCCGGACGAAGCGGACGGAGTTCGTCGCTGCACGTGTCATGCCCGGCAGCATACGGGTTCAGTCTGAACGTTCGTTGAGCGCGGCGGCCTCGACCATCGCGAGCCACGCCGCCGCTTCGGCGTGCTCCGGCGCGGCGTGGTGCAACCAAGCGTACGCCTCGTCGTACGCTCCGCGCACGACCCGGTCCTGCACCACCCGCCAGGCGCCCTCGGCGTCGCCGGCCCGTGCCGCCCGCAGCGCCCACCAAAGGGCGGCGTCCGGGTCGCGGTCGACGCCCAGTCCACGGGCGTACAGCGAAGCGAGCCGGAGCTGGGCGGGCACGTGCCCCCGCTCGGCCGCCTGCCGGTACCAGCCGGCCGCCTCGGCGTTCGACCAGGGGCGCCCCTGCCCGAACTCCGCCATGTACCCGAGCATGTGCATCGCGCGCGCGTCGCCCGCTTCGGCCCGCGGCCGCCACGACCGTGCGGCGGCGACGAACGCGCCCTGCCGGTAGGCCTGCAGCCCCGCTTCGTACGCGGGCGGCGTGCGGTCGTCGACGCCGGGCCGCGAGTAGGCCCACTGCACCGCCAGGAACGCCGCGACCGCCAGCGCCAACGCGCCCAGCAGCACCCAGCGCCGGTTCGCCCGTTCGCGTCGTTCCGCTTCGGCGAACGGGTCGCGCGTGCCGTACGCGAACGCGTCGTCCTCCTCCTCTTCGTCGATCAGGACGGGCGGCTCTTCGAGCGGCGGCGGCGTACCGCGCCGCGCCCCGGCGGCACGCCGCTCGGTCCTGCGGCCGTCGCGTCCGATCGGAAGACCGGCGGCTCGGACCCGGCGTTCCTCTTCGTCCGTACCTTCGTCCGCACCTTCGTCCGTACCTTCGTCCGTACCTGCCTCCGGCTCTTCCCCGCTGCTCGGCGGACCGGACCGACGCCCTTCGGCCTCGGCGCTCCGGCTCCAGGCGCCGAGCATGGCCGAATCCGCCGACGCGTCGTCGCCGAAGCCGTCCGCCCAGGCGCTTCGGTCCGCATCCGGACGATCCGGTGCGGCGCGTTCGGCCCGGTGCGGCGCACGGCCGCCCCGCTCGGACCGGTCGCCATCGCCGCGGTCCGATTCGACAGGGCCCGTCTCGGCACGGTCGGATTCCTCGGCACGGTGAGGTTCGAGACGGTCGGACTCGAGGCGGTCGGACTCGAAGCGGTCGGACTCGAGGCGATCGGACTCGAGACGATCGGGCGATCGGTCGCCGGCCGAACCTGGGTCGGGCGGACGGCGTAAGGACGCTACCCGACTCGGTTCCGCCGCCGGTCTCGAACGGGACCGACCCGAAGCCCGGTCCGGGGGTGGCTCCGCGACGCCGTTCGCGTCGGAGCGGTCCTCGGCGCTGGGCGCCGCACGCGGCACGGGCGACGCGTCCGCGCCGGGCGGAGCCGCCGCAGCATCGGCCGGACCGCCCGAAGCGTCGGCCGGGCCGGCGGCCGGATGCGCTCGGGACGCCTCCGGAGCGAGGTCCGGGCGCTGCTCGCCGGCAGGGCGCAACTGCACCTCCGCCCCCGCCAGGTCCAACACCTCGGCGACCCGTTCCGCCGACGCCTTGGGGAGCGGCTTGGTGACCGGACCGACACGGTTGTCGAGCAGGGAGGCGAGCTTCTCGACCGGAAGCTTGAGCCGGGCCGCGGCGTCGGCGGCGATCCACTGGACCCGGCCCGGCGAGATCGGCGCCGTCACGTCGACCACCCAGCCAGCGTCGGCAGGTTCGGGGGTCGGTGCACGGTCGCTCATCGTGCGCCGATCCTACCTCGCGACGCACGGGCGGCGTGACGCGCCCGGCTCCGTTCCCGCCGCAGCGACGCGCTCGCGGCGCGCTTGACGGTATCGGCGCCCTGCGGTACGTTCTAGGGCGCTTGGGGCTGTGGCGCAGTTGGGAGCGCGCCTGAATCGCACTCAGGAGGTCAGGGGTTCGAATCCCCTCAGCTCCACCAAAGCGAAGAGCGTCCTGGACGCGAAAGAACGAAGGTGTGCGGCTCGACCGCGCACCTTCGTTCTTGTGAAACCGCGGCCGCTCCGCCTCCGTCGGGCAGGGATTCGACGTGGGGCCCTGCAGGACCCCACGTAGCCGCCATGGGACCGAATCGGCTCCATCCGCAGACCCGCGTCGGGAACACGGCCAGGAGGCGAGCCTCAGTCAGCCAGGCTGGACGCCTGCCCATCGTGGCAGCAGTTCCTCGGGGTTCCCGTGCTCGGGCCAGCGTGAGCGCAGCACCGTGCTCAACACGAACGCGGCCTCCGAAACCGGCCCCAACGTCGTTACGGGGGCGGCGGCCTCCTGGAGCCGCGACAACGCGACGAGGGCGGCCTCCCGCACGGTCCATCCGTCGGCCCAGGGGCGATTTCGATCGAGGATGTCCGGGCCTCCGCGAAGCGCCCCTCGTCTCTCGCTGCAGGGAGCGACTTGGCGAGTTCGTCACGAACGAGGTGGCGCATCTCGCGCACCCACGCCGGCGGCAGGGGGCACAGCACGTTCCAAGCGGTGATGTCGTACAGGGCGTGCCGTTCGTCGCCGTACTCGAAGTCCAGGGGGCGAGCTTCGCCGAGGGCGACGTGGTTGTTCGTGGGCGCGGGGTCGCCGTGCGTGATGCAAAAGAAGTCTTCCGGTTTCCGGTACAGGCCCGCGATCCGGGTCATGCACGCCTGGAAGTCCGTAGGGGGCGTACAGCCCGGCGCCGCGAACCAGGTCACGATCTTCCCGTATCCGTCGAGCCACGTCTCGGCCTGCTGGTGTCGGCCGAGCCCCTCGGCCGCGGGGAGGGCGCGGCGCGTGGTTCCGTACGCCACCGGTTTCGCGACGGTGGCCGCGTGGGGGCGGACGTCAACCCTCGTGCCCGCGGCAGGTTGGACAGGAACGCGAGGCTCGCCCAGTCGGTGAAACCCCGAGCCGGTTCGGCCGCGATGCAGCGGCCGACGATCGTGGAGGCACGCGGTGCCCGCGACTCCAGGTGAAAGCGCACCACGAGGCTTCGGGCCGAATCCTTGATGACCACGGGGTCCGCGAGAACGACCGGTCGCTTCGCGCTCGCGTCGAGGGCGGACTGGACCTGGTGGGCGAGCTGGCCGAGGCGCGTCGTCAGCGCCCTCCGCGTGCGACGAATCGCCGGGGTGATGGCGTCCGCCGTTCACCTTCCGTGCGGCTCGAACGGAACGACGCGAGCGCTAATCGGATCGCGTGACCTGTTCCCTGTACCAGGCGACGGTGCGGCGGATCGCTTCGTCGTGAGGCGTGCTGATGTCGCCGAACTGCCGGACGAACTTGCTCGCATCCATGATCCAGGGGTTCTCGGCCTGGTACAGGACCTCGCCGACCGCGCGCAGGGTCGGGTTGAACACGCCCATCGCGCGCATGAACCAGCCGGGAAGGGTGCTCAGTTTCGGTGTTCGGTCCGCTTCGTCGAATACCATCCGCACGAACTCCCGGGTGGTGCGCGTCTCCCCGCTCGGCACGTGCCACGCTTCGCCGAGCGCCTCGTCGCGTTCCCCGAGGATCACCAGCGCCTTGCCGAAGTCGTCGATGAACGTGTACGTGTGCGGCAGGTCGGGATCCCCCAACACCTGGGCGGCCTTCCCCTTCAACGCGTTCGGAATCACGCGCTCGCCCATCGACGACGTCCGCGCGTGCGGGCCGTAGAAGTCCGATCCCCTGCCGATCGCCATCCGAACCCTCCCCTCCTCGTGCGCCGTCGTGAGCATCTCGGCGAGTTCGGCTCGGGTGCGGGTGTTCGGCCCGACGCCTGCGTGCGGCAAGGTCTCGACGAGCAGCATCGGCGCCCGGCCGTACAGGTAGAGGTTGTCGCCGTAGATCAGTTTCGCGCCGGCAGCGGAGGCTCCCTCGACGATGCCCCGCATTACCGGAGGCGCCTTTTCGGGCCACTGCGCGTACGGCGGCTGGGCGCAGTGGTAGACGACCGTCGCCCCGCTGCAGGCCCGCTTCGCGTCCTCGGGATTCGCCGCGTCGGCCTTCACCACCTCCGCGGTCCACGACGGGTCCTTTCGCCCGGAGAGGTTCACGAGCCGAGTGTTCTCGCCCCGCCGTGCGAGCTCGCGCTCGACCGCGAGGCCGAGCGCGCCCGTTCCGAACACCACGTGCAGTCGTTCTTCGCGTCGTTCCATCGGCTACCTCGTCCCTTGGGGGTTCGCGCGGGCCTGGACGAACCGTGCGAACCCGCCCCACCGTCGTCAGCGGTCGGCGCCGCGGACGCAGCGCCCCCGCAAGGATACGGCGCGGAGGCCGCGATCGACATCGTCCCGCGCCCGTGTGTCCCTTCACCATGAGCCGGGAACGGCGGGGCCGCAGCGGCGTCGGTCGATCCGGATCGGATCCGGAACGGCATCGCGAGGAACATCGCGGTCGCGGCCGCGTCGGCCTCCAGGTGATCAGTCCGGCACGCGGAGGAACGCCGAAAGGTGCTCGGCGACCTGTTCCGGCGCGAGGAAGTCGGCCGAGTGCGCTTGGCCCTCGAGCACGGCGACGCGGGCCCCGGGAACCGTATCCGCCACCGTACGCACGTCGGCGAGCAGGCTCTCGGCGCTCTCACTCCCCCTCAGGAGCAGCGTGGGCACGGAGAGGTTCGCGACCGCGCCGGCGTCGAACAGTTCGTCCGGCGAATTTCGTAGTTCACGTGGCAGCGTCGGGGCCGAGGCGACGCGCGCGGCCCACGACGGCTGGGCGCGCATCGTGGCGATGGCATCGTCGTCCAGCCCGAGCGCCTCGCGGAAGAACGTCTCCACCAAGCCTTCGGCGTCACCTTCGGCGAGCAGCGCATCCAACCGCGCGTCGAGCTCGGGCGGCACCAGCCCCTCGGCGTCGGCGATACCCGGTTCGTACAGCACGAGTCTCCGCACGTTCCGCGTCCGTGTGGCCGCGCCCAGCGCGAACGTCGCGCCGTTGGAGACCCCGTACACGTCCACAGGTCGCCCGGCCTCGGCGGCGACCGCGTCCACCACGGCTGCGACGTCCTCGAACTCGCGTGCCGGCGCGTACCTCGGACCGTCGCCGCTGACGCCGCGGCCCCTACGGTCCATCGCGTACACGGTGAAGTGCGGCTCCAAGTACGGCGTCAATGCGCCCCATCGGGAGTGATCGCCCAGCCCTCCGTGGACCAGGAGCAAGGGAGGACCGTCCCCGCTCGCGAAGTAGCCGATCTCGGTACCGTCGCGGGAAACGGTGGTGCGTACGTTCGAGTCGAGGTTCGTCGTCATCGCGGAACTCCCGTCGTGCATGAGCGGCGACGTGCGCCCCCTGCGGGATGGGGTTTCGAGGGCCTACGGCGGCCGACGTGGACGGGCGCGTCACGCGTCCTCGTCCGCAGAGTCCGCGCCCGCGACCCTCGTGTCGCGTACCACGATGCTGGATCGTTTCGTCGGGGTTCGTCGCACGTGGAACATCGCCTACGGCACCGTGAACGACGCTCGATCCTGTCGTACCTACCGCCGGAGTCGCTTTCGACCGGACCGACGTCCGACGTGCGTGTTCACGCCCTGCGCGCGGACGACGTCGCTCGGATCGTCGCGGCCCGCGCCCTCCACTACGGGGCCGCGCAAGGATCCGGTATCGCCTGGAGCACGCCGCACGCGTCGGCTTCGAACGCACGGACGAGCGGCCCGCGTCGGCCTTCGGTCGCGACCTCACGGAGGTGCGGTTTCGCAGGTCGTTCGTCCGCGCCCGTCGCCTCAGTGGTCCAGGACCGCCTTGAGGAACGACTGCGTGCGCGGATTCTCCGGCGCGCTGAAGATCTTGGACGGCGGCCCCTCCTCGGCCACGCGACCGGAGTCGAAGAACACCACCCGGTCGGCGACGTCCCGGGCGAACTGCATCTCGTGCGTGACGATCAGCATCGCCATCTCGGTGTCCCGTGCCAGGTCGCGGAGGATGTTCAACACCTCCCCCACCAGCTCCGGGTCGAGCGCGCTGGTGACCTCGTCGAAGAGCATCACCTTCGGCTGCATCGCCAGCGCCCGCGCGATCGCGACGCGCTGCTTCTGTCCGCCCGAAAGCTGCGACGGGAACTGATCGGTCTTGTCGCCGAGGCCGACCTTGTCGAGCAGGTGGAGCGCCTGGTCCTCGGCTTCGGACCGCGACCGACCGAGCACGTGGATCGGCGCCTCGGTGACGTTGCGGAGCACGCTCATGTGGGGGAACAGGTTGAAGTGCTGGAAGACCATGCCGATGTTCTTCCGGACCTTGCGCAGGTGGGCCTCGTCGGCGCGGACCAGCTCGCCGTTCGCCGGCTTGTGCCAGAGCGGTTCGCCGTCGACGTAGACGACGCCCTCGTTCGGTTCGACCAAGGTCATCAGGACGCGCAGGATCGTGGTCTTGCCCGATCCGGAGGGCCCGATGATCGCGATCTTCTCGTTCTGGGCCACCTCGAAGTCGAGTCGGTCGAGGACCGTCAGGTCGCCGAACCGTTTCGTGACCTGCTCGAAGCGGACGACCGGACCCGGGTCGGAGCGGCCGTTCTCGGGGCTGGCGGGGTCACTGGCGTTGGCGGGCAAAGCGGGCCTCCAATCGGTTCACGACCAGGGCGGCCGGGTAGCTGAGCGCGAGGAAGATCAGACCGACCAGCGTGTACGGCTCGACGTAGTTGAAGGTGCGCGAGCCGATGATCTTGGCGGTCTGGAGCAGTTCCACGACGGTGATCGCGGAGAGCAGCGGCGTCTCCTTGAACATGACGATGAAGTAGTTGCCGAACATCGGGAGCATCGGCGGCAGCGCCTGCGGCAGCACGATGTTGGTCCAGGTGCGCCGGCGATCGAAGTTCAGCGCGATCGCCGCCTCCCACTGCCCCTTGTCGACGTGCTCGATCCCGGCGCGGTAGACCTCGGAGAGGTAGGCGCCGTAGTGCAGGCCGAGCCCGATCACGCCGGTGACGAACGCCGACAACGACACGCCGTAGAGCGGCAGGATGAAGTACAGCACGTACAACTGCACCAGCAGCGGCGTGCTGCGGATGAACTCGATCAGGAAGGTGACCGGCCACGAGACGATGCGGGGCCCCCGGCGCGCCAGCGCCAGCACCAGGCCGACCACCACCGCGATCGCGAAGCCGACGACGGTCGCCTGGAGCGTGATCCACGCCGCGCGGAGCAGCTGCGGCAGGATCTCGAGCGCGAACTCCATGTCCCAGGTGAAGGTGATCCAGTCGAACACGTCAGGCCCTCAGGAACGCGCTGACGCGACGTTCGATGGCGCGAACGCCGAGCGTGAGCGGGTAGGCGACGGCGAAGTAGAGCAGCAGCAGCCACAGGAAGATCTCGTTCGTGCGCCCGGTCGTCATCTGCAGCGAGTACCCCTCGAACGTCATTTCGGGGATCGTGATGAGCGACACCAGGGCGGTCGCCTTGAGCAGTTCGATCAGGTTGTTCCCGAACGGAGGCAGCATCATCACGAACGCCTGGGGCAGCACGATGCGCCGCATCCGCTGCGCCGCGCTGAAGTTCAGGGCGATGCCGGCCTCGATCTGGCCGCGCGGGACGGACAGGATCGAGCCCCGCACCGTCTCGGCGCCGTAGGCGCCGACGTTCAGACCGAGGGCGAGAACCCCGGCGGCGAACGCGTCGAGCCGGATCCCGAACAGCGGTAGGGCGAAGTAGAACCAGAACAGCTGCACCAGGACGCTCGTGCCGCGGAACACCTCGACGTAGGTTCCGGCGAGGATCCGAATCGGTTTCCACGGCGACAGGCGACCGAGGCCGGCGATCAGGGCGACCACCAACGCCAACGCCGCCGATGCGAGCGTGAGCTGAATCGTGATGCCGGCACCGCGCAAGAGCGTCGGCAACAGGTCGATTCCCACGTGGGCTCCTTCCCGCCCCGTCCGTTCGGGGCCGTGACGGGGTCGCCGCGCGGCGTACCCCCGTCGGTCTCAGGTCGCGCCGGCCGTGGCGCCGGGTCGGCCCGGTCCCGTGGTCGGCGCGACCCCGTCGGTCACGTCGTCGCCACGAACCGGTCGGGCACCTGGGCGAGGGCGGCGTCCAGGTCGAGGATCAGGTCCTCGACGTCCTCGATTCCGGTCGAGTAGCGGACGAGCCCCTCGGGGATCCCGAGCGCGGCACGCTCCTCGGCGGTGAGCTCGACGTGCGAGCCGGTACGGGGCGGCGCGACGATCGTCTCGACCGCGCCCAGGTTCGCGGCCCGGTGCGCCAACTTCAGCGCGGGCGCGAATCGCTTCACCGCCTCGAAGTCGCCGTGCAGTTCGAAGGAGAGCATCCCTCCGAAGCCGCCGGGGCTCTGCCGTACCGCGATCTCGTGACCGGGGTCGTCCTCGAGTCCCGGGTAGAAGACGCGCGCCACCTTCGGGTGGTCGCGCAACCAGCGCGCGATCTTCAGGGCGCTCGCGTTCTGTCGTTCGATGCGGATCTGCAGCGTCTTCATGCCACGGAGCAGCATGTACGCCGCCTCGGGGTAGAGCGCCGCGCCGTTGATCTCCCGGAAGTCGGTGACCGTCCGCACGAGTTCGGCGTCGCCGACCAGCGCACCCCCGAGCGCGTCGGCGTGGCCGCCCAGGTACTTCGTGGCGCTGTGGATCACCAGGTCGGCCCCGAGCGTCAACGGCCGCTGGTTGATCGGCGTGGCGAAGGTGTTGTCCACGACGACCGTGGCCCCCTTCGCCGCGGCCCGCGCCGCGAGCCGCTCGATGTCGAGCACCTTGCAGGTGGGGTTCGTGGGGGACTCGAGGTAGAGCAGGTCGAGGCCCTCGTCGATGCGGGCTTCGATCTGATCGTGGTCGGCGGTGTCGCAGAGGACGCAGTCGACGCCGAACTTCGGCAGGTGGTTCATGAAGATCCGGCTGGTGCCGCCGTAGGTGTCCTTGATCGACACGACCCGCTCGCCGGGGGCGAGCAGCGCGAACAGCGTGGTGTGGATCGCGGCCATGCCGCTCGCGAACGCGCTCGCCGCCTCGCCCCCCTCGAGGACCCGGATCTTCTCCTCGAAGGCGTCGACGGTCGGGTTGGTATAGCGGGCGTAGACGTGCCCCTCGGCGTCGCCGAGGGAGACGTCGCGCCAGTGGTCCAGATCGTCGTAGCCGTGGGCGACAGAGTGCACGACCGGCACCTGCGTGGCGCCTTCGATGCGGGAGCGTTCCTCGCCGGCCCAGATCGACAGGGTTCCGGGTCTTCGGGCGTCGTTCATGACGGTCCTCCTGGATCGCCGGCGCGACGGTCGGGTCGACCGTCGCAAGGCGTGCGGCACGTGGGGTGTCCGAGCATACGGGGCGCCGGTCCGGAACGTGCCGGACGCCGGCAGCGGTGGGCGCAAGATAGGGGTCCGGCGGACCCGTGCGGGTCCGCCGATACCGAGAGGGGTTCAGTTGCAGAGCTCGGCGGCGGTCATGTCACCGGGCATCTCGGTGGGGCCGAAGCCGAACTCGCCGATGATCTCGGCCAGCTCGCCGGACTCCTTGAGCTCCGCGAGCACCTCGTTGAAGGCGTCCCGGAAGTCGGTGTCGGCCGGACGGAAGGCGGCCGCGCCGTAGCTGCGGATCTCTTCGCCGTCGATCACCGGCTGCTGGAACTCCTCGACGAAGTCGACGGCTTCGTTCGTCTCGGCCACGTTGCGCATGGTGAGCGAGGTGCCGGCGAAGACGTCGATCCGGTCGGCGGTCAAGCCGCCCACGCCGGTCGGGGCGTCGGGGAAGGTGACGATCTGGCCTTCGTCCACGCCGCTCGCCAGCAGGTAGTCGTACTCGACCCAGCCGGCGCCGGTCCCGACGCGGATCGCCGAGTCGGCGGCGATGTCGTCGTACGAGGTGATGCCCATCGGGTTGCCGGCGGGCACGATGATGCCCTCGCCGATCGAGTACTCGGGATCGGCGAACGCGACCTGCTCGCAGCGGGCCGGCGTGATGTACATGCCGGCGGTCACGACGTCGAACCGTTCGGCCTGCAGGCCTGGGATCAGCGAACCGAACTCGACGATCACGCCTTCGACGTTCTCGATGCCGAGGCGCTGGAAGACGGCGCGGGCGACCTCGATCGCCTCGCCGGTCAACTCGCCGGTGTCGGCGTCGCGGTAGGCGTACGGCACTTCGTTGGCGAGGCCGATCGTGATGGTGCCTTCGGCCTGTGCGCGTTCGAGCGTGTTCTGGCCGAGGGCGGCGCCGGAGAGGACCAGCGCCAGGGCCAGTCCGAGGGCGGTCAGTACGCGGTTCGGGTTCATGCGGTACCTCCTGGGTTCGTGCGTTCGGTGCGTTTCGGTCGTGCGGTCGGGATCGTCGAGCGTACGGCGTTCCGGACGGGCGTGATCACCTCCTCTAGGGATCGCGCGCGGCGGCGACCTCGAGGTCGGCACCGGCGATGCGGTCGTTCATGCGCCGCAGACACCGTTCGAAGTGGCTGCGGCGGACCCGGGCGACGCGGGCCATGTCGCGGTCGCGCAGGGCGTCCAAGACCCGGTCGATCTCGGCCACGATCTCGCACCGTTCCTCGTCGAGATCGAGCTCCGGGAGCAGCTGGTTCCAGACGCGGGAGGTCTGGTGGAAGTACCGGTCCGACGTCTCGCGCAACGGTCGGTTCCCGATCGCGCGCGTCAGCTCCTCGTTGAAGCGCAGGTACGCTTCGGCGAGGCGACGCGTCGGGAACGGTGCGCGCAACGTGCGGACGGCGTCCCGCTGCTCCGCGAGGAGCGCCAGGTCGGCGCCGGTGACGTGCGCCGGCGACAGTTCGCCGATCAGGTCGATCAGCTTCAGCCGCAACGCGTACACCTGGGTCAGGTACATCATATCGATCGGCGTGACCACCGTACCGACCCCGCGTACGGCCGTCACCAGGCCCTCGAACTCGAGCCGTTGCAGGGCGCGGCGCACCGGCGTGCGGCTGACGCCGTAGTCGGCCGCGAGCCGGTTCTCGCTCAGCAGCGAGCCGGGCGGGTGGTCGAGGAGCGAGATCCGTTCCCGCAGTTCCTCGAAGATCGACTGTGCGTCGTGCCCTCGGGACACGAGGCTCCCCTCCTCACGGGTGCGGACGCGTCGGCCTCGGCGCGGTCCGCGCGGCCGGGTCTCGTGGCGACGACGGTGCGGCCCGACGGACGGACGGCACGGCCCGAGGCGGAACCGTTGACCGAACGGACCGGCCCCACGTACAATCCAACCGGTACGCAGGTTGTACACAAGTTGTCGCCGAGCAAGAGGATAGGAAGTTCCCGCGTCGATGTCAAGCCGCGCCGGGGACGCCCCGTCGTCCGGCCGGCGCACCGGGCCGAGCGCCCTGCGGGCGATCCGAGTGGGAGGCGCATGCGCGATCACGAGGCACTTCCGTTTCCGTTGGCCGAGTACCAGGCTCGGTTGGACGCGCTGCGCGAGCGCATGGACCGGGCCGGCATCGTGGCGATGCTGACGACGACGCCCGAGAACGTCACCTACCTCACCGGCTTCGAGAGCCCGGGCCACTACTGGTGGCAGGGGATGGTGGTCCCGCTCTACGGCGAACCCACGACCGTCTCGCGCCTGCTCGAGGTGAGCGGCATGTCGGCGCTCTCCTGGATCGAGCCGGAGCACAACGTCGCCTACCGCGACGATCAGGACCCGATGGAGGTCCTGGCCGGCGTGCTCACGAACATGGGCCTCGACCGAGGCCGGGTCGGCTACGAACGGAGCGGCTGGTTCTTCACCGCCGAGCAGCAGGACCGCCTCTTCTCGCTCCTCCCCGATACGGACTGGATCGACGCTTCCGGCACGATCGAGGAGGGCCGGGTGGTCAAGTCCGAGCGCGAGCTCGAGCGGATCGGGGAGGCGGCCCGCACCACCGAGGCCGGCATGCGGGCCGGCGTCGACGCGGTGCGGGCGGGGGCGACCGAGAACGACGTCGCCGCCGAGGTGCTCGGCGCCATGATCCGTGCCGGCAGCGACTGGCCCTCGATCGTGCCGTTCGTCGCCTCCGGCGAGCGCGGCGCCATCGGCCACGCCACCTGGAGCGGCCGCGCGATCGAAGCGAGCGACACCGTCTTCCTCGAACTGTCCGGCTGCCGCGACCGCTACCACGCGCCGATGATGCGCACGGTGCTCACCGGGGAGCCGGACCCCGCCGCGGTGCACGCCTTCGAGGCGGTGCAGGCGGCGTTCGACGCCGCGCTCGCGGCGATCCGTCCCGGGGTCCCGGCCGGAACGATCGACACCGTCGCCCGTCAGGTGATCGCCGAGAGCGGCTTCGGCGGCACTCAGGCGTCGCGCGTGGCCTACTCGGTCGGACTGGCGCTGCCGCCCGATTGGGGCGAAGGGCACATCCTCAGCATGAAGCCGCACGAAACCCGTCCGCTGCAGGAGGACATGACCTTCCACCTCCTTCCGTGGGTGCAGCTCCCCGGCAAGGGCGGAATCGGCTGCACCGAGACGATCCGCGTCACGAAGGACGGCGGCGTCCGGATCACCGACTTCCCGCGCGAGCTGTTCCTCCGCTGAGCGGCCGGCCGTCCGCTGAGGGCGGCCTCAGAGCTGGACGTGCACCCGCGCCCCCTCGCCGAGCAGGTGCACCCCGTCGGCGAAGCGGATGACCCGTGAACGCAAGCCCATGCTGACCGTGTGGGTGCGCGCGCCCTGCCCGAAGAACTTCACGCCCCGGATCAGGTCGCCGTCGGTGATGCCGGTCGCGCTGAACACGATCTCGCGTCCGGGCGCCAGTTCGTTCGTGGAGTAGGTGCGCCCCTCCGCGACCCCGGCCGTCTCGAGCCGTGCCCGTTCGTCGTCGTCCCGGGCCAGGAAGCGCCCGTGGATCTCGCCGCCGAGGCAGCGGAGCGCCGCCGCGGCGATCACGCCCTCCGGCGCGCCCCCCGTCCCCATCACCGCGTGCAGGTTCGTGCCCCGGATCGCGGCCGACAGGGCGGCGATGACGTCGCCGTCACCGATCAGCTTCACGCGCGCCCCGGCCGCCCGCACCTCGGCGAGCAGCCGCTCGTGCCTCGGACGGTCGAGGATCGCCACGGTCAGGTCGGACACCGGCCGACCGATCGAGGCGGCGATCGCCTGCAGGTTCGCCGCCACCGGCCAGGCCGGATCGACCTTGCCCGCCGCCGGCGGGCCCACGATCAACTTCTCCATGTACACGTCGGGCGCCTGCAACAGGCCGCCGCGCTCCGAGAGGGCGATGACGGCGACCGCCCCGGAGACCATCCGGGCGGCGATGCCGGTGCCCTCGACCGGATCGACGGCGATGTCGACCGGCCAGGCGCCCTGCCCGCCGCGCCCCACCTTCTCGCCGATGTAGAGCATCGGCGCATGGTCGCGTTCGCCCTCGCCGATCACGACCCGTCCGTCGATCTCGAGCTCGTTCAGCACGCGGCGCATCGCTTCGGTGCCGGCGGTGTCGACGAGGTCCTCGTCCCCCATGCCGGCCACGCGGCTGGCGGCGATCGCCGCCTGCTCGGTCACGCGGACGGTGTCCAGGACCAGGGCCCGCTCGAGGGCGGTACGGTCGGCTTCGTCGTAGGCAGCAGCGTCGCTCATGGCTCTACTTTCGCAGGTCCGGAGCCTTCGCGTCGCGGCATCCGCACCTGCGGCTCAGTCGGAACCGTCGTCCCCGCGCTCCTGGTGGCGCGCGAGCAGGGTGCGCGCGACCGCGTCGAGACCGATCCCCCGCTCCCGCAGCAGCACCGTCAGGTGGAAGATCAGGTCGGCCGCCTCTTCGGGCAGGCCTTCGTCGTCGTGCGTGAGGGCGGCGACGACCGTCTCCCCGGCCTCCTCGACCACCTTCTGCGCCACGTATCCCGTACCGCGCCGGTGGAGGGCGGTGACGTACGAGTCGTCGGGGAGCTCGGCCAGGCGCCGGTCGACGACCCGCTGCAGCGTGCCCCAGGCGTCCGCCGCGACGGGGGCGTCCGGATCCGCCCCGAGCGTCCGGTAGAAGCAGCTGCGCGCCCCGGTATGGCAGGCCGGCCCGGCGGGACGGACGCGGTAGAGCAGGGCGTCGGCATCGCAATCGAAACGGATCTCCTCGATCCGCTGCACGTTCCCGCTGGTCGCCCCCTTGTGCCACAGTTCATCGCGCGAACGGCTGCGGTAGTGCGCCTCGCCGCTCGCGAGGGTCGCCTCGACCGCCTCTCGGTCGGCCCAGGCGAGCATGAGCAGCTCGCCGCTCTCGGCGTCCTGCGTCGCGACCGGGAGGAGTCCGTGTTCGGGAAAGGCGAGCGCGTCGAGGCCGTACGTCGTCATGCCGCGAAGTCTACCCGCCGCCGACCTCCGCCAACGCCCGGCCCAGATCCTCGATCAGGTCGTCGGGATGCTCGATCCCGATCGAGAGGCGCAGCAGGTCGGGAGGCGTCGCCGTGTCCGGCCCCTCCACCGGCGCCCGGTGCTCGACGAGGCTCTCGACCCCGCCGAGGCTGGTGGCCCGCGCGAACAGACGCGTCCCGGCCGCGATGCGTGCGGCCGCGTCGCCGCCGCCGTGCACGCGGACGGCGAGCATGGCGCCGAACCGTCGCATCTGCCGGCGCGCGAGGTCGTGCCGCGGGTGCGACCGTGCGCCGGGATAGGCGACCTCCGCGACGCCCGGATGTCCCTCCAGGTAGGCGGCCACCCGCTCGGCGCCGTCGCACGCCGCCCGCACCCGGAGCGCCAGCGTGCGCACACCGCGCAGCGTGAGCCAGGCGTCGAACGGGCTCGGCACGGCGCCCTCGTGCGTCTGCAGCGTCCGCACGCGCACGAAGGCCCGGTCGTGCTCGCCGCGCGCCAGCACGACGCCGCCCACCACGTCGCTGTGGCCGGACAGGTACTTCGTGCTCGAGTGCACCACCAGATCGGCCCCGGCGGCGAACGGATCGGCGACCCCCGGTGGGGTCCAGGTCGCGTCGACCGCCACCGTCGCACCGACCCGGCGCGCGGCCGCGACGGCGACCTCGAGGTCGGTCAGCCGCAGCGACGGGTTCGACGGGGTCTCGACCCAAACGAGCGCGGTGTCCGGTTCGATCGCCGCCGCGAGCGCACGGTCGTCGGCGGCGTCGACCGTCACGACCCGCCACCCGAACGCGTCCGCCTGGTCGTCGAGCCAGGCGCGCAGGCCGTGGTACATCTCGCGCGGCGTCACGATCCGCGCTCCGCGCGGCGCCGTG